>NZ_PDZN01000024.1:0-103693 GCF_002735765.1 Janthinobacterium sp. BJB304 | reverse complement strand
TGCATAAGACGCCTTGGGGCAAGCGCTTCGGTCAGCGCCTGCGTGACGCCGGCAAAGCGCCCAAGCTGATCATCGGCGCCATGATGCGTAAGCTGGTGCACGTGGCATTCGGCGTGCTCAGGTCGGGGAAAATATTTGATCCGGCCTTGCACGCCGCTTGACGGGGATAACAGTATCTACGGCAAAAAATACCGCTTATTCGACTGCCTTGAGCATATCCTCGATCACCTTCTTGGCGTCGCCAAACACCATCATCGTGTTCGGCTGGTAGAACAGGTCGTTGTCCAGGCCCGCATAGCCGGACGCCATCGAGCGCTTGTTGACGATGATGCTCTTGGCCTTATAGGCTTCGAGGATCGGCATGCCGGCAATCGGCGATTTGGGGTCCTTCGCCGCCGGGTTGACGACGTCGTTCGCACCCAGCACCAGCACCACGTCCGTCTGGCCGAATTCGCCGTTGATGTCTTCCATCTCGAAGACCTGGTCGTACGGCACTTCCGCCTCGGCCAGCAGCACGTTCATATGGCCCGGCATGCGCCCCGCCACGGGGTGGATCGCGTACTTGACGGTGACGCCCTTGTGCGTGAGCTTTTCCACCAGTTCTTTCAACGAGTGCTGCGCGCGCGCCACGGCCAGGCCGTAGCCGGGCACGATGATGACGGTTTCAGCATTGCTCATGATGAAGGCGGCGTCGTCGGCCGAACCCGATTTGACCGGGCGCTGTTCCTGCGCGCCGGCTGCGCCTGCGGCCGGCGCATCGCCGCCGAAACCGCCCAGGATGACGTTGAAGAACGAGCGGTTCATGGCCTTGCACATGATGTACGACAGGATCGCGCCGGACGAACCGACCAAAGAGCCGGCGATGATCAGCATCGAGTTATTCAGCGAAAAACCGATGCCGGCCGCGGCCCAGCCCGAGTAACTGTTGAGCATCGACACCACCACCGGCATGTCGGCGCCGCCGATGGGGATGATGATCAGCACGCCCAGGGCGAAGGCGATGAGGGTCATGATGACGAACGGCGTCCAGGCCGGCTCGACGCCATCGGCGAAGCAGAACGCCAGGCCCAGTCCCACCATCACCAGCGCCAGCACCAGGTTGAGCATGTGCTGGCCCTTGAAGCTGACGGGCGCGCCCTGGAACAGGCGGAACTTGTATTTGCCCGACAGCTTGCCGAAGGCGATCACGGAACCGGAGAACGTGATGGCGCCGACGAAGGTGCCGATGAACAGTTCGAAGCGGTTACCGATGGGCAGCGCCTGGCCACGCTCAGCGATATTGAAGGCCCACGGTTCCGAAACGGCCGCCACGGCGATGCAGACGGCCGCCAGGCCGATCAGCGAGTGCATGGCCGCCACCAGTTCCGGCATCTTCGTCATTTCCACGGTTTTCGCCAGGTAGGCGCCGATGGCACCGCCCGTGACGATGCCGATGACGACGAGGGTCAGGCCCATGCCGCCCGTCTGCTGTTCCTTCAGTTTCAGGATCAGCGCCACGGTGGTGACGGCGGCAATGGCCATGCCGCTCATGCCGAAGGCATTGCCGCGGCGCGCCGTCGATGGCGACGACAGGCCTTTCAGGGCCTGAATGAAGCACACCGAGGCGATCAGGTACATCATCGTCACCAGGTTCATGGTGACGAAGCTCATGGCGTGACTCATTCTTTTGCTCCTTGCTTGGCCTTCGGTTCTTTTTTACGGAACATCTCGAGCATGCGCTGCGTGACGAGGAAGCCGCCGAACACATTGACGGCGGCCAGCGCCACGGCCAGCGTGCCGGCCACTTGCGCCAGCGGGCCATCGGTCAGGCCGGCCGCCAGCATGGCGCCGACGATGATGATGGCGGAAATGGCGTTGGTGACGGCCATCAGCGGCGTATGCAACGCCGGCGTGACGGTCCAGACGACGTGGTAGCCGACATAAATGGCCAGCACGAAGATGATCAGGTTGGTGATGGTGTGACTGATTTCCATGATGTTGTTCTCTCCGGCACCGCGTTATTTTCTGAGGATGTCATTGCCCGCGCAAACCAGGCTGGCCTTGATGATTTCATCCTCGCGGTCGATCAGCAATTGATCGTCCTTGTCGATGATGAGCTTTAAAAAGTCCAGCACGTTGCGCGCATACAGGGCCGAGGCGTCGGCCGCCACCAAGGTCGCCAGATTCGGCTCGCCCACGATGTAGACGCCGTGCTTGACGACCGTCTTGCCCAGTTCGGACAGCGGGCAGTTGCCGCCCTGCTCGACGGCCAGGTCGACGATCACGGAGCCCGGTTTCATGGCCTTCACCGTCTCTTCGGAAATGAGCACGGGCGCGGCGCGGCCGGGGATCAGCGCGGTAGTGATGATGATATCGGCCAGTTTCGCCCGTTCGTGTACGAGTTCGGCCTGGCGGCGCATCCAGTCGGCCGGCATGGCGCGCGCATAGCCGCCCGAACCCTTGGCAATCTCTTTTTCTTCATCCGTAAGGAAAGGCACGTCGAGGAATTTGGCGCCCAGCGATTCAACTTGTTCCTTGACGGGCGGGCGCACGTCGGACGCCTCGATGACGGCACCGAGGCGCTTGGCCGTGGCGATCGCCTGCAAGCCGGCCACGCCCACGCCCATGATCAGCACGCGGGCCGCCTTGACGGTGCCGGCCGCCGTCATCAGCATGGGCATGAAGCGCTGGTAGGTATTCGCCGCCACCAGCACGGCCTTGTAGCCGGCGATGTTCGCCTGCGACGACAGCACGTCCATCGACTGCGCGCGCGTGATGCGCGGCACGGCTTCCAGGGCGAAGGCGGACAGGCCCGCCGTCGCCATGGCGGCGATATTGTCGGCGTCAAACGGGTTCAACATGCCGATCAGCACCGTGCCGCTGGCCATCAGGGCCCGTTCGCCGGCGTCCGGTGCGCGCACCTTGAGCACGATGGCGCAGCCATAGGCTTCCTGGGCGGTACCGATCTGCGCGCCGGCGGCGGCATACGCGTCGTCGGGAATCGAGGCTTGCAGGCCCGCGCCCGACTGCACGACGACTTGATGCTTGGCTGCCAGCTTCTTGACTGTCTCGGGCGTGGCTGCCACCCGGGTTTCACCAGGCCGTGTTTCGGCCGGTATGCCTATCCTCATGATGCCTCCGCTAATTGATAAACTGACTAGAATCTAACACGGAAAGCAGCGCGTTAAACGTTTGTGAACCAGCAACTTTTAGTCGTACGACACTAATTTCATCCGCATCCATGATTTGTTTCACCATGCGGCGCGGCGCCCATATTGTGGGAAAGGTGTGTCAATCTCACCACAGTCGAGCAAGCGTGCGCGCTTGTTTTGACCACAGGGAAAGCCTATATTAGCGGGCGCTTCCTGCCATCTTGCCAACTAAGCCCCCATGCTAGTGCGCTCCCCGGGAAAGACGTAAGTACCTCCCACCGCTATTTGCTAAAACGTTGTCATTTATCAATATGTCCGCGCAACAAAAGGCCGGCTTCAAACCGCGCGCGCAGAACAAGATAAAATGTCGGCTCTTTCAAGGATGGAATCATGCCGAGAATCTGGAAACCCTCTGTCACCGTGGCCGCCATCGTCGAGCGCGATGGCCTGTTTTTACTGATTGAAGAAGAGACCAGCGAAGGCATCAAGCTCAACCAGCCAGCCGGCCACCTCGACCCGTTCGAGTCGCTGGAACAGGCGGTGATCCGCGAAACGCTGGAAGAAGCGGCCTACGATTTCATCCCCACGGCACTGGTCGGCATGTACATGTCGCGCTACCAGTCACTGCGCACGGGCGAGGACGTGACCTATCTGCGCTTCACCTTTTGCGGCACGGCCGGCGCCGAACACGACCGCCCGCTGGACGAAGGCATCATTCGCACCCTGTGGATGACGCGCGACGAGCTGGCGGCGTGCCAGGAACGCCACCGCAGTCCGCTGGTGCTGCAGTGCGTGGACGAATACCTGGCTGGCCGGCGCGCGCCGCTGGCCCTGCTGCACACGCATGCGTCCGTTTTCAATAGCGCATAGCAATACGCATTGCCATATTATTAAAGTACACTGGAAAGCAAGATGAGCAAGAAGAAAGTCGTGATCGGCATGTCAGGCGGGGTCGATTCCTCGGTCGCGGCATGGATGCTGAAGGAACAAGGCTATGAAGTCATCGGCCTGTTCATGAAAAACTGGGAAGATGACGACGATTCGGAATACTGCTCCACGCGCCAGGACTGGATCGACGCGGCCAGCGTGGCCGACGTCATCGGCGTCGATATCGAAGCCGTCAATTTCGCCTCCGAATACAAGGACCGCGTGTTCGCCGATTTCTTGCGCGAGTACCAGGCCGGCCGCACGCCGAACCCGGACGTGCTGTGCAACGCCGAAATCAAATTCAAGGCATTTCTTGACCACGCCATGACCCTGGGCGCCGACCTGATCGCCACCGGCCACTATGCGCGCGTGCGCCAGGCGCCGACCGATGCGGGCCGTTATGAACTGCTCAAGGCCGTCGACGCCAGCAAGGATCAAAGCTATTTCCTGCACCGCCTGAACCAGGCGCAGTTGTCCAAGACCTTGTTTCCACTCGGTGAAATCCCGAAGACGCAAGTGCGCCAGATCGCCGAGAAACTGGCCTTGCCGAACGCGCAGAAGAAGGATTCCACAGGCATCTGCTTTATTGGCGAACGCCCGTTCCGCGAATTCTTGAACCGCTACCTGTCGTACAAGCCGGGCCCGATGAAGACGGCCGACGGCAAGACCGTGGGCGAACACGTGGGACTGAGTTTCTATACCCTGGGCCAGCGCAAGGGCATCGGCATCGGCGGCGTGAAGTCGTACCAGAACGCGGACGGCAGCAGCGACGCCTGGTATGTGGCGCGCAAGGATATCGTCAACAACACCCTGTGGGTGGTACAGGGCCACGACCACCCGTGGCTGCTGTCGCCATCGTTGACGGCCGATCAGGCCAGCTGGGTCGCCGGCACGGCGCCGCAGGCAGGCGCCCTGTCCGCCAAGACGCGCTACCGCCAGGCCGACGTGGCTTGCCAGCTGCTGCCGGAGGGAAATGAACACTTCGGCCTGGCCTTCGACCAGGCGCAATGGGCCGTCACGCCGGGCCAGTCGGCCGTGCTGTACGACGGCGATGTGTGCCTCGGTGGCGGCATCATCGCCAGCGCGACGGGCATGGCCGGCGTCTAGGAGTTGTTGCCTTGCGCAGCGGCGGCCAAGGCCTGCTGCTTGCGCACCATCGCAATGACGGTATTGCGCACGGTTTTCAGGACCGTGTCGGCCATGAACGGTTTCACGATGAAGCCCGACACGCCCATCGCGTGGGCCGCCTGCAGCGAGGCGGCGTCGATGCCGCCCGAGACCATGAAAATGAGCGTCTTCGGATACTGGGCGCGGATGGTTTGTACAATATTCGTCCCATCTTCCACCTGCTCGCGCGCGATGCAGACGAAATGCGGATGGTGCTTGACCAGCAGCGCCAAGCCCAGCGCGCTCGTATGCGTCTGCCCGCAGACATCGTAGCCGCCATCGGTCAGGACCGTGTTCAGCAGGCCGCGCGCCACGGCGCTGCTATCGATCAGGACTGTCTTTAACATCATGATTACTTTCCTTGCTTGATTGTTCTTGCCTGGCGCTCTACTTTTCCCACGCCAGCTTGTTCCAGGTCACGCCTAAGGTCACGTCGGTCTTGAGTTCGACCAACTTTCTTGAAAGATACAGTATTTCCCGCTCTTTTCGCAGGCTTTCACCGAGCGCGCCGGGCAAAATGCCCGCGCCGGCCATCACGGCGTCGATATTGCCGTAAGCGCGCAACAGTTTCGCGCCCGTCTTCAGGCCGATCTTCGACACGCCGGGAATGCTGTCGGTGACATCGCCCATCAGCGCCAGCAGGTCGGGCAGCAGTTCCGGCGGCACGCCGAACTTTTTCTCGACCCAGGCGTGGTCGTGCCAGACGCCCTTGAAATGGTCCCACACGAGCGCGCCGTGGGCGATCAGACCGTGCAAATCCTTGTCGGTGGTGGCGATGACGGCCGCGCCGCGCCCCTCGTGCAGCCAGCGCATGACGGCCGTGCCGATCACGTCGTCGGCCTCGACCTCGGGGATGCTGACCACGTGCATGCCGAAGCTGGCCAGGGTGGCGTAAAAGCCGGGCAAGGCGTCGCGCAGCACTTGCGGCATCGGCTGGCGCCCTTCACGATAGCCGGCATACAGGGCGTGGCGCCAGGTCGGGCCGCCAAAGTCGAAGGCCGGCAGGATGTGCGTCGGCTCATGGTCGTTGATGAGGGTGCGAAACGACGACAGCGCATGGCGCAGCGCGATCTCCGCCTTCAGGTCGGAATCGGGTTCAGGACTGGCTTCGTAGACGCGGCGTACGATATTCAAGCCGTCGATAGCGAGGAGTCTGGCCATGCGGTAAGTGGATACTGGTTGAATCGATCATTTTACCGTATGGCGCAAGCACTATTCCCCGCGAATTCCGCTTGGCAGGTTTTACGCGGCGTAACAACGCCTAACAAAACCGTAGCGAGCGGAAGTGAATTGTGGCTAAGAAGCGCAACCGTACTCAAGTACGGTGAGCATCGCAGGCCGCAAGTCGCGACGCGCAGTAGGTTTGGTTAGGCATTCTCATTTGGCGAAATCGTACGGTCCGCCTTTTTCAAGCGCGCGCTGATAGGCCGGCCGTGCATGGATGCGCTGCAGGAATGCCGTCAGCTTCGGCAGGCGCTCGTCGAGCCCGCCGCGCATGGCCGCCGCTTCCAGCGGAAAGCTCATCTGGATGTCGGCCGCCGTGAATTCATTGCCGGCAAACCATTTGCTTTTCTCGAGTTCCGCTTCCATGTAGGCCAGCTGGCTGTTGATATTGGGCAGGATGAAGCTGCTCTTGACCTTGCTGGCGATGCCGCGCGCGATCGGTTTGACGAAAAACGGCATCGGCGACGATTCGACCTTGTCGAACACCAGCTTCATCAGCAGCGGCGGCATGGCCGAGCCTTCCGCGAAATGCAGCCAGTAGGTCCAGCGCAGCTTCTCGGGCGTGCCCGCCGCCGGTATCAGACGGCCATTGCCGTAGCGCTCGACCAGATACTCGATGATGGCGCCCGATTCGGCGATGGTATTGGCGCCGTCCGTGATCACGGGCGACTTGCCCAGCGGATGCACGGCCTTCAGCGAAGCGGGCGCCAGCATGGTTTTCGGGTCGCGCTGGTAGCGTTTGACCTCGTAGTCGAGGCCCAGCTCCTCGAGCAGCCAGAGCACGCGCTGCGAGCGCGAATTGTTCAGATGGTGGACGACGATCATGGCGATTTCCGTTGGCAATGGTTGAGTTCCAGTATAGCCGGGACGGGAAAATCGCGGCGGCAGGGGCCGCGCACCAAAAAATAATTGCGACAAACACTATTTTCAATTGATAACTTTTCAATCTTCCCTTATCTTGTTTTGTTTCCAATAAGTAAGGAAACTCCCCTGTGGATTTCGATACCAACAACACCACGCCAAAGCGTGAAGCCATTACCTTCAGCGCCACCGGCAGCGAATACTTCCGTATCTGGATCGTCAACCTGCTGCTGAGCATTGTCACCCTGGGCATTTATTCCGCCTGGGCCAAGGTGCGCCGCAACCGCTATTTCTATTCCAGCACCCACCTCGCTGGCAGCAGCTTTGAATACCACGGCAATGCCGTCGCCATCCTGAAGGGCCGCATCGCGGCAGTGGTATTGATCGGCGGCTACAACATCGCCTTCCAGATCTCGCCCATCGTCGGCCTGATCATGCTCGTGCTGATGATGGCCGTGCTGCCATGGCTGGTCTGGAAAAGCCTGCAGTTCAAGCTCTACAACACCAGCTACCGCGGCATCCGCTTCGGCTTCGACGGCAGCGCCAGCGAAGCCTACAAATACTTCCTGTGGCTGCCCATCCTGAACACCTTCACGGCTGGCCTGATGACGCCGTTCCTGCACCAGCGCCTGAAGCGCTTCCAGCACACACAGAGCCGCTTCGGCAGCAGCAATTTCAGCTTTGACGCCTCGGTTGGCAGCTTCTACAAGACCTATCTGCTGTTCTTCGCCCTGCTGCTGGCCGGTTTCCTGGTCCTGATCTTTGTCGTCTTCGCCAGCGTCTTCGCCACCTTTGCCACCGATGCCAACGATGTCACCAAGGCCGGCAGCATCTTCGGCGCCGTGGCGGCCCTGTATGCGTGGGCCTTTATCGTGCTGCCGCTGTTCCTGACCATGATCCAGAACCTGATCTGGAACCATACGCGCCTGCAGCAGCACCAGTTCCAGTCGCAGCTGACCTGGGGCCGCACCACGTTCGTCATGCTGACCAACCTGCTCGGTATCGTCGTCACCCTGGGCCTGTTTTCGCCATTCGCCCAGGTGCGCTGGCTGAAGTACCGCCTGGAAGCGACGTCGATGCTGGTGCACGGCAGCCTGGACGCCTTTGTCGCCGCCACCGGCGAGCAAGTCTCTGCCACGGGCGAAGGCATGGTCGATCTGCTGGACTTCGACCTGTCGCTGTAGCATGACGCTCGATCACCACGCGCCGGGCGCGGTCCCCGTGCCCGCGCGCTATTTCGACGGCCAGACCTCGCGCCTGTACCACGTCACGCTCAGCGTGCGCGATGGCATGGCCGTGCTGGCCGGCGACATCGAGCGCAGCTGCCCGCTGGGCGAGCTGCACGTGTCCGAACGCAGCAGCCACGCCGTGCGCAAGGTCAGCTTTCCCGACGGCGCCTACCTGGAGATCGCCGACCAGGCGGCCTTCAACGACGTGCTGCATGAGACGGGCCACCGCGACGGCTGGGTCGTGCGGCTGCAGCAAAGCTGGCGCGGCGCCCTGCTGGCCACGGTCGCCACCGTACTGGCCCTGTGGCTCAGCTATCAGTACCTGCTGCCCGTGGTGGCGAAGGGCGTCGCGTATGCGATTCCCCAGTCCGTCGAGCGCCAGCTGGGCCAGGGCGTGCTCGATTTCCTCGACGGCCACGTGTTTGAGGCAAGCAAGCTCGATGGCGCGCGCCAGCAAGCCTTGCGCGCCCGTTTCGCGCGCCTGGCCACGCCCGGCGACAGTGCGCCCGCGCACCGCATCGTTTTCCGCAAAAGCAAGATCGGTCCGAACGCGTTCGCCCTGCCGTCCGGCGACATCGTGCTGACCGATGAAATGGTGGAGCTGATGCCGGACGACGACGCCATCATGGGCGTGCTGGCGCATGAACTGGGCCATTTGCAGCAGCGCCACCTGACGCGCCGCCTGATCCAGACCTCGGCCGTGGGCGCCGGCGCGGCGCTGCTGTTCGGCGACGTCTCGACCGTGGTGGCGACCTTGCCGCCGCTGCTGCTGGACTTGAAGTATTCGCGCGATGTCGAGCGCGAGGCGGACGACTACGCGATTGCCATGCTGCGCCAGAACGGTATTCCCCTGGAACACCTGGCGCAGGTGTTTGTCGCCCTGGGCAAGCTGGACGAAGGCACGCCCTACCTGTCGAGCCACCCGGCCAGCGCCGAACGCATCGAGCGCATCCGCGCCGCACAACGCTAAGTACCGTGCGCGGCGTCCTATGGGCGCCGCGTTCTTTCCCTCCAGCACGTTCCGCGAATCGAAGGTAGACTCAGCAATATCAGTCTGACTTTCCCGGAGTGCCCATGCACCTAGTACCATTTCGCTACCTGACCTTCATTGCGACGGCAGCCATCTTTGTCCTGTCCCTGTTTTACTACGATCACTACTGGCTGCCCGTGCTGGCCGGTGCGCTGACCCTGGTCGGCATCAGCGATCTGCTGCAAACGAAGCGCGCCCTGCGCCGCAACTACCCCATCCTTGCGCATTTCCGCTTCTTTTTTGAGAGCATCCGCCCCGAAATCCGCCAGTATTTCCTGGAAAGCGACAGCGAGGCGACGCCGTTTTCGCGCAGCCAGCGCAGCATCGTCTACCAGCGCGCCAAGGAGCAGACGGACAAGCGCCCGTTCGGCACCCAGCTCGACGTGTATGAAGCAGGCTACGAATGGATCAACCACTCCATCGCCCCCGCCAAGGTCACGGGCCACGACTTCCGCATCGAGATCGGCAACCACCCTGACTGCCAGCGCGCCAAGCCGTATTCGGCCAGCGTCTTCAATATTTCGGCGATGAGCTTTGGCGCCCTGTCGGCCAACGCCATCCTGGCCCTGAACGGCGGCGCGCGCAGCGGCGGCTTCATGCACGACACGGGCGAAGGCAGCATCAGCCCCTACCACCGCGAAAACGGCGGCGACCTGGTGTGGGAAATCGGTTCCGGCTACTTCGGCTGCCGCAACCAGGACGGCACGTTTTCGGAAGAGCGCTTCATCGCCAACGCCAGCTCGGAGCAGGTCAAGATGATCGAGCTGAAAATGTCGCAGGGCGCCAAGCCGGGCCACGGCGGCGTGCTGCCCGGCCCGAAAGTGACGATCGAGATCGCCACCACGCGCGGCGTGATGGTGGGCGAGGATTGCGTCTCGCCGGCGGCGCACAGCGCCTTTTCCACGCCACTGGAAATGCTGCACTTTATCGACCGCCTGCGCACGCTCTCGGGCGGCAAACCGACGGGCTTCAAGCTGGCCATCGGCCATCCGTGGGAATTCTTCGCCATCGTGAAAGCCATGCTGGAAACGGGCATCACGCCCGACTTCATCGTCGTCGACGGCAGCGAAGGGGGCACGGGCGCGGCACCCCTGGAATTTACGGACCACGTGGGCACGCCGCTGCAGGAAGCGCTGGTACTCGTGCATAACACCCTCGTGGGCGCCAACCTGCGCGCGAAGATCAAGATCGGCTGCTCGGGCAAGATCATCACGGCCTTCGACATCGCCCGCTTGCTGGCGCTGGGCGCCGACTGGTGCAATTCGGCGCGCGGCTTCATGTTCGCGCTGGGCTGCATCCAGTCGCAAAGCTGCCACACGGACCGCTGCCCTACGGGCGTGGCCACGCAAGACCCGCAGCGCCAGCGCGCGCTGGTGGTGCCCGACAAGATCGCCCGCGTGGCGCACTTCCATCAGAACACCATGAAGGCGCTGGCCGAACTGATCGCCGCCGCCGGCCTGGCGCATCCGCAGGAACTGCGTCCGCACCACCTGGTGCGGCGCATCTCGCCGAACCAGGTGAAACTGGCGTCGGCCCTGCTGCCCTTCCTGGAAGCGGGCCAGCTGCTCGACCCGAGCCAGCTGCCGCAGCTGCCGCCCGTGTTCGGCCTGTACTGGCCCAAGGCGCAATCGGCCTCGTTCCAGCGCCTCGATTGATACGGTGTTTGCGCTAGTGGGGCAATACCACTTAATAACCACTTGCGCAAAAACCCAAATCCAATACAATACCAAAACAAGTACAAAACCAAGGCAGCTTTTCCGGTGACCGCCACGATGCGCCACCACGGTGCCAGAATACGTATGCCGTCGTCACAATCAATACCGGAGGAGTTGCAGCATGGAGCAGGGTTTGCGCGAGAAAATAGGACAGTTGTTCATGGTGGGCTTCGACGCCCTGCAGGCGGACGAGCATATCAAGGCCTTGATACGCGAAAAGAAGGTAGGCGGCGTGATCCTGTTCCGCCGCAACGTGCACACGCCCGCGCAAGTGTCGGCCCTGTGCCGCGAACTGCAGGAGATCAACGCGGAAGTGTCCGACATCCCGCTCTTGATCTCCATCGATCAGGAAGGCGGCATGGTGATGCGCATCGAGCAGGGCGTCACGCCGATTCCCGCGGCGATGGCCTTCCAGGCGGCCGGCTCCATCGAAGACTGCGAACGCATGAACCAGATCAGCGGCGATGAGATGCGCCAGGTGGGCATCAATATGCTGCTCGCGCCCGTGCTGGACGTGAACAACAACCGCAACAACCCCGTCATCGGCGTGCGCGCGTATGGCGAGGATGCCGCCACCGTCATCGACTACGGCATGGCCGCCATGCGCGGCCAGCGCGCCAGCGGCGTGGCCGTCACCGCCAAGCACTTCCCCGGCCACGGCGACACGGCCATCGACACGCATTACGCCATGGCGCTGGTCCCGCACGACAAGGAACGCCTGCGCGCCGTGGAACTGGCGCCGTTCCGCGCGGCCATTGCCGGCGGCGTGGACGCCATCATGACGGCGCACGTGGTCTTCCCCGCCTTCGAGGCCGACACCAGCGTACCCGCCACCCTGTCGAAGGGCGTGCTGACGGACCTGCTGCGCGGTGAAATGCAATACAAGGGCGTGGTCATCACCGATTGCCTGGAAATGGCGGCCATCGCCGACGGCATCGGCATCCCCCAGGGCGCCATCGCCACTTTGCAGGCGGGCGCCGACATCGTCCTCATCTCGCACCGCGAAGCGCAGCAGACGGCGGCCATCGAGGCCGTCATCGCCGCCGTGGAGCGCGGCGACATTGCGATCTCCCGCATCGACGCGGCTTGCGCGCGCGTGGCGGAACTCAAGCGCAACCGCGCCGTGCGCGACTGGCGCGAACGTCCTGTCGCCCCGCCGGCGCTGATGCAGCCGGCCGCCATGGCCCTGTCGCAGCTGCTGCAAAAGGCGGCGCTGCGCGTGCAGGGCGACTACCGCCCGCTCGAAGCCAGCCTGCCCGTGACCCTGCTGACGGTGGAAGTGCGCTCGCGCAGCGAGATCGACGAAGTGGCGCTGGGCCGCAACAAGGAAGCGCGCAGCTCGATGCTGCCGGCCCTGCTCGAAGCGGGTCTGGACGTGAGCGAATATGCCTTGTCGGCCGAAGCACTGGACGACGAGGTCAACGAAGCCATCGCCTTTGCGCAAGGCGCGCGGCAGATCGTGCTGCAAACGTATAACGCCATGTTCGTCGACGGCCAGCGCCGCCTGGTCGAAGCCCTGCCGCACGATAAACTGTGGCTGGTGGCGGGCCGTTTGCCCTACGACCTGGACCTGGCGCCCCACGCGCAAGGCCGCCTGGCCGCCTTCGGCTGTCGCCCGGCCGCGCTGGTGCCGGTCGTCGACAAGCTGGCCGGCAAGGCGTAAATCCACGCCGCCCTCGCGCACATGCCGGGTATTGCCCGGCATTTTTTTATGCCGCGTCGCAATCGAAGCGCACGCCCGTCATCTGCTCGCTGAGCGCCCATAGCCGGCGTGCCTGCGCGGGGTCGGCCGCCCAGCGCCGCACGCCCGGCCCCGTGCTGTCGTCCGCCGCCAGGGTAGCGATATCGCAATCCTCGCAATACACGCCGCCCAGACCCTCGAGCTGCGCGCTGGTGGCGCACCAGACGGCGGTGGCGGCGCCCTGCGCCACACTCTTGAAACCCGATTGCGGCGGCGGATTCACCTGGCCCTCGTCATCGAGCGCCCCGACCCGGCGCAAGTCGTCGCGGTCCAGATGGCGCACCAGCGGCGTCAGGATGGCGCCCGGATGCAGCGAGAAGGCGCGCACGCCGTGCGCCGCAGAGCGCCGATCCAGCTCCACGGCAAACAAGGCATTGGCGCTTTTCGACTGCGCATACGCGCGCCATTTATCGTACGGCTGGCGCAGGAAATGCGGGTCATCCAGGTCGACGCCCGCCTGCCGGTGTCCCAGCGACGACACGCACACCACGCGCGCACCCTGCGCCTGCCGCAGGGCGGGCCACAGGAGCGCCGTCAGCTGGAAATGCCCCAGGTGATTCGTCGCGAACTGCGCCTCGTAGCCACGCGCATCGCGCAGCAAGGGCGTGGCCATGATGCCGGCGCCGTTGACCAGCACGTGCAAGGCACGGCCGGTGGCAAGAAAGGCGGCGGCAAAGGCGTCGATCGATTGCGGATCGAGCAGGTCGAGCGCCGCGACCTCCACGCCGGCCATGCCGGCCAGGGCAGCTTGCGCCTGATACTGGTCGCGCGCCGGCACCAGCACCCTGGCGCCGGCGCCGGCCAGTACGCGCACCGTTTCCAGCCCCAGGCCCGACGCGCCGCCCGTGACGATGGCCTGCACGCCGGACAGATCGCGGCCGGTCAGCACCTCGCTGGCGGTCGTGGCCGCGCCGAAGCCGGAATGAAGGGGAATTTGCCTGTGATCGCCGTATCTCATGTCTGCCTCTGCATGTGGGTGGCCAGCGCGGGATGGCTGGCAACATGCGTATTTTGCGCGAGCCGTTCTGGACGGTGAATGGCGTAAAATCTTCAATACTATCGCCATCGTCCAGAATTGCCGCCACCATGGATTTGCTCTCCGATGTACTCTCGCTGTTTGATACGCGCAGCTCCTACTTTGCCGGCCTGAAGGCGGGCGGCGAGTGGGCCATCGACTTTCCGCCGCCGGACGGCATCAAGTTCAACGCCGTGATCGAAGGCGCTTGCTGGCTGACGGTCGCGGGTATCGACGCTCCCATGCCGCTGCAGACGGGTGACTGCTTCCTGCTGGCGCCGGGACGCGCGTTCACCTTGGCCAGCACGCCCGGCTTGCCGGCCGCGCCAGCGCTGGAAGTGTACCGGCACGCGCAGCAGGGCGTGGCCCGCCACGGCACGCCGCAGCACGATTTCTTCCTCATCGGCGGACGCTTCCACTTTGGCGACGAAGCGGCCATCCTGCTCGACTGCCTGCCGCCGCTGCTGCACGTGCGTGGCGATACGGACCAGGCCAGCGTGCTGCACTGGGCCTTGCAAAGGCTGGCACAGGAACTGCAGGCGACGGCGCCCGGCGCGGCGCTGATGACGCGCCACCTTGGTCACATGATGCTGTTGCAAATGCTGCGCCAGTATCTTGAAGCGCAGGCCTCGCACCCGGTGGGCTGGCTGTTTGCGCTGGCCGATCCACGGCTGCGCGCCGCCATCGAGGCCATGCACGCGGAACCGGCGCGGCGCTGGACCTTGTCGCAGCTGGCCGCCGTCGCGGGGCAGTCGCGCTCCGCCTTTGCCCTGCACTTCAAGAAGCGCGTGGGCGTGACGCCGCTCGACTACCTGCTGCGCTGGCGCATACGCCTGGCCACGCGGCGCCTGAAGGGCGGCAGCGCACCCATTACCTTGATCGCACAGGCACTGGGCTACGATTCCGACAGCGCCTTCAGCCACGCCTTCAAGCGCGTCATGGCCTGCTCGCCGCGCCAGTACCGGCTGCGCCACGCGGGCGAGCAGGCGTAAAAAAACCCGCGCTTGCGGGTTTTAATAGTACAAGGTCAGCGCGCCGGCACGGGCGGCAAGGCTGCCACCGCCAGCAAGGCAAACGGCCCGAGGAACAGGCCGATGCCGAACCAGAGTCCCCCGTGGCGGCCGCGCCGGCTGGCCAGCAGCCAGGTGGCGATCGCAAACAAAAACATGAAGATCAACAGTATCGCCATTGCCACTCCTTGCCATGCGGAAAGCCCAGTGTAGCCCACGGGCGCGCCCGTGACCAGACGTACATCAATCCTGGCGCTGCACCTGCATCAGGATCACGCGCTTGCTGCTGCCGTCGGCCGGCGGCGTGGCGGACGGTGGCGGCGGACTGTCGCAGGAGCCGCAGGAACCGCAGCCGCTGCCGCAGCCCGGCGCCACCTTGAAGAAGGTCGACATCTTCGCCTCATCAAGGCCGCAGCGCACCAGGCCGCGCACGATGGCGCGGCGCACGCCCGCCGGCAGGTACTTGGTCGAAAAATGCAGCAGCGCAGCTGCGACGATCAGGGCGACGATGAGGGTTTGCCACATGGTTTCTCCTAAGCGCCCAGCAACAGGGCGACGCGGTACGTGATGAACGAGGCGGCATACGCGAGGGCGAACATATAGCCGGCCATCAGCAGCGGATAGCGCCAGCCGCCCGTTTCGCGTTTCACCACGGAGAGGGTCGACAGGCACTGCGGCGCGAACACATACCAGGCCAGCAATGACAATGCAGTGGCCATCGACCACGAATGGGCGATCAGCGGTTCCAGGGTGGACGCCAGCGCGTCGCCCGTTTGCGACAGCGCATACACGGTGCCCAGGGCACCGACGGCCACTTCGCGCGCCGCCATGCCCGGCACCAGCGCGATGCAGATCTGCCAATTAAAACCGATGGGCGCGAAGATCACTTCCAGACCGCGGCCCAGGATACCGGCCAGGCTGTAATAGATGGGCGGGTGGATCGCGTTGTCCGGCGCGCCGGGGAAGGTGCTGAGGAACCACAGAATGATCATCAGGCTCAGGATGATGGTACCGACACGCGTGAGGAAGATCTTCGCGCGCTCCCACAGGCTGACGGCCAGGTTGCGCAGATGCGGCCAGTGGTAGGCCGGCAGTTCCAGCAGCAGCGGCTGGTTGCCGCGCACGCCCATGCTGCGCTTCATGACCCAGGCCACGGCCATGGCCGAGATGATGCCGGCGAAGTACAGAACGAACAGCACCAGGCCTTGCAGGCTCAGATAGCCCCATACCTCGCGCTGGGGAATGAAGGCGGCGATGATCAGCGCATACACGGGCAGGCGCGCCGAGCACGTCATCAGCGGCGCGATCATGATGGTAACGAGGCGGTCGCGCGGATTCTGGATGGTGCGCGCCGCCATCACGCCGGGAATGGCGCAGGCAAAGCTCGACAGCAGCGGAATGAAGGCGCGGCCCGACAGTCCCACGCCGCCCATCAGGCGGTCCAGCAGGAAGGCCGCGCGCGGCAGGTAGCCGCAGTCTTCCAGACTCAGGATAAAGAAGAACAGGATCAGGATTTGCGGCAGGAACACCAGCACGCTGCCGACGCCGCCGATGATGCCTTCGACCAGCAGGCTTTTCAGGTGGCCGTCGGGCATGTTCGCCGTCAGCAAGGCACCCAGGTGGCCCACGCCATCGGTGATCATTTCCATCGGCGTGGCAGCCCAGGCAAACACGGCCTGAAAGATCAGGAACATCAGCACGGCCAGGATGATGGGGCCGAAGACGGGATGCAGCACCACGTCGTCGATCTTTTCCGTCAGGTTGCCGCTGTCGCGCGTGTCGTTGCTGACGGCGGCCAGGATGCGGCGCACTTCGCGCTGCGTTTCTTCGACGCTGACGGCGTCGATGGCCGCCAGCGGTTTCGCCTCCACCGCAGGCAGCGGCAGCATGGCGTCGATGGCATCCAACAAGGCTTTTTCGCCATCGTGCTGCACCGCGACGGTTTCCACCACGGGCATGCCCAGTTCCTGCGACAGCCTGGCCGTGTCGATGAGCATGCCGCGCTTGCGCGCCACGTCTGTCATGTTCAGCGCCAGCAGCATGGGCAGGCCCAGGCGCTTGACTTCCAGCACCAGGCGCAAATTCAGGCGCAAATTGGTGGCATCGACGACGCAGATGATGGCGTCCGGTCGTGGATCGCCGCGGCGCAGCCCCCCCACCACGTCGCGCGTGATGGCTTCGTCTGGCGTGGTGGCCGACAAGCTGTAGGCGCCCGGCAGATCGAGCACGCGCACGGGCTTGCCGCTTGGCGACGTGAAATGGCCTTCCTTGCGCTCGATGGTCACGCCGGCGTAGTTCGCCACTTTCTGGCGCGCGCCCGTCAAACGGTTGAACAGGGCCGTCTTGCCGCAGTTCGGATTGCCCAGCAAGGCGATTTGTGGCTGGTGCGGCGGCTTGTGCGCGCCCGCTTCCACGATAGTTTCTACGGCACCCATATTTATTCCGGTTGAAGCAGCGGTTGAATCGTGATCAGCGCCGCTTCGAAGCGGCGCAGTGCGAACGTGGCATTGCCGACCTTGATGGCCAGCGGATCGCCGCCGGGAATACCGCGCTTGAGCATGCGGATTCGTTCGCCGGGAACGAATCCCAGCTCCATCAACCGGCGGACGAGGTCGACGCCGTCTTCCGTCTGTCCTGCCGCGTTGGGCGTGATATGCAACACCGTGCCGCTCTGGCCGACTGCCAGCGCGTCGAGCGTCATCAGGGGTGGAACTAGAGTCATGAGCAAATTCCGTTCAAATTAAGAACACCGGGGACAGACTGCTGCGCCTGGCGCAAGCCCTGATGTTGTGAGGTAAAACGCAACTGTTGCGCATTACCGACAAGCGGCCTTTCAATGTGTCCAGACGGCGACCGTCCGAGACAATACCAGCATTATAAACATGAATGCGAATTGTTTTTATTTAGCCCGGAGAGCCGCCCCTGCCAAGGGCTGCGCCATGCGCGCAAAGCGCAGATCAAGCTGCCGCGCCAGGCCGCCAACTGCCGCACACTTGATCAAAATCGCTTGCATTGTCCTGCACTTTGCGCGACAATGAAACGTAATGATAATGATTCTCATTAAAACACTAGCAACAATGCTTTCAAGCACTAGTGTCTGTTCATCCTCCAGCCAGAAGGTGTATCAATGATTGTATGTGTCTGCAACAACATATCTGATCGTGAAATCCGTCAAGCCGTCGATCTTGGCCTGTCCAGCATGGCCGAACTGCGCCGCGACCTGGGCGTGGCCACCTGCTGCGGCAAATGCCACACCTGCGCGCGGGAAGTGCTGAACGATCACCTGAACGCCACCGTGGCGCTGCAAGAAACCGTATTGATGCGAGCTGTACTGACAAACTAAAGAAAGCGATGAACGCCATGACGATGATGCCCCCGCCCGTAACGGTGCAGGCCGTGCAGCAATTTGCCGACTTCGACAAGAAGCGCAACAAATTCGCGCCGCTGATGGCCATCGTCGTCCTGCATATCGCCGGCTTTTACGCCATCCAGAGCGGCCTGCTGAGCCGCGTCGTCACGGCGGCCATGCCGACCATCACGACCATCAGCATCATCGCCCCGCCGGCGCCACCGAAACCGCCGGCGCCGTCCGTGCCGAAAACCGTGGAACTGAGTGCGCCCGTGCCGCGCGCCGTGATCCCGCCGCTGCCGCTGATCGCCGTGGCACCGAGCGAACCGACGATCACGCCGCCGCAGCCGACGCGCGCCGAAGCGGCGCCCGTCGCCACCGCCGCGCCGACGGCGCCAGCCGCACCGTCGCCGACGCCACCGGCGCCAGCGACGCCGCGCACCGTCAGCAGCGTCGAATACATCAAGGCGCCGCAGCTGATCTATCCGAATCTGTCGCGCCGCCTGGGCGAAAGCGGCACCGTGGTGCTGCGCATCCTGATCAATGAAAAGGGCTTGCCCGAGCAAATCCTGATCCAGAAATCGACCGGCTACACGAACCTCGATGAAGCAGGCCGCCAGGCCGCGCAGCGCGCGCTGTTCAAGCCGATGATCGAAAACGGCAAACCCGTACCCGTGTACGTTTTAGTACCGCTGACCTTCCAGCTGAGCTAGCCTTCCGGCGGCCCTTGGGCCGCTGCCAGCCCGCAAGCACCGCACCCTGTGCCCTGCTTGCTTTTTTGCGCCCGTTTTTAGTCAAGCGATTTGCTTGTTTCAGTCTGCCAGCCTACATCCCCGGGCCAGGCAGACTTTTTTTTGCCCGCTATGGGGTCAGACCCTCAACACCGCCAACGCAAGGTTCAGCGCCAACTTCACCGGGGGTCTGACCCCAGCCTTATATCTCCGCCCACATGCGCAGCAGATTATGATAATGCCCCGTCAGTCCCACGGTGGCCGGCGAATCGCCGTGTTCTGCGCGCACGCTCTGGATGTTCTGATCGAGCTCGAACAGCATGCTGCGCTTCCAGTCCTCGCGCACCATGCTTTGCGTCCACAGGAAAGAGCAGATGCGCTCGCCGCTGGTGACGGGCAGCACCTGATGCACGCTGCTCGACGGATACACGATCACGTCGCCGGCCGGCAGTTTCACTTCATGCGTGCCATACGCATCGACCACCACCAGCTCGCCGCCCTCGTACTCGTCCGGCTCGCTCAGGAACACGGTCGACGAGACGTCGGCTCGCATCGACTGCATGCCGTTTTTCGGCGTGCGGATGGCGCCATCGATGTGCAGACCATAGTGCTCGCCACCCGCATAGCTGTTGAAGAAGGGCGGCAGGATGCGCAGCGGCAGCACGGCGGCAAAGAACAGGGGATTGGCCGTCAGCGCGCGGCTGACGATCTCGCCCAGCTCCAGCGCCAGCGGCGACCCCTCTGCCAGCTGGCGGTTGCGCTTGACTTGCGCGCCTTGCGCCCCGACGCTGGCGCGCCCGTCGACCCAGTCCGTCTGCGCCAGGCGCTGGCGAAACTGCGTCACCTGTTCCGGCGTCAGCACGCCGGGTATATGCAGCATCATCTTGCTATCCTTTTTCAGTAAATATCGCTGCCTGATTATCGCATCGCCGGCAGCGGCCAAGAAGCCACAAAAGCAAGAATGGCCCAACATTTCCCGCCTGTTCAGCGCGGTCAGGCACGCGATCCGGCGGCGCCAAAAACGGGCCAGAAACGCGAATGAGAATGGCCTTCATTTTCCTTAACAAATAAAAAACGGCGCAAGTGGGCAATCCACTTGAGAATGGGTTTTATTCGCACGATATTTACGTTAAAAAGACGGAAAAATGCCGTTTAGCACCGAAAACCGCCCATATTTTGCGCTATCATGCGGGCATAGCGAAACCCGCAACCTGCGCGCCACCAGGCAGCCCTGCGCCACCCGGCCGTGAACGCCAGCAGCCTGCGGTTTCATCATCGAACGCGACACAGAACAAAGGAAATGCCATGAAGGGCGATAAAGAAGTCATCCGCATGCTCAATGCACAGCTCACCAACGAACTGTCGGCCATCAACCAGTACTTCCTGCATGCGCGCATGTACAAGCACTGGGGCCTGGAAAAGCTGGGCAAGAAGGAATACGAAGAATCGATCGGCGAAATGAAACACGCCGACAAGCTGATCGACCGCATCCTGATGCTCGACGGCCTGCCGAACCTGCAAGCGCTGCACAAGCTGCTGATCGGCGAGAACACGCCGGAAATGCTGGAATGCGACCTGAAGCTGGAACGCGCCGCGCACGCCACCGTCAAGGAAGGCATCGCCATCAGCGAAAAAGCGGGCGACTACGTCTCGCGCGACCTGTTCCTGATGATCCTGGAAGACACGGAAGAGCATATCGACTGGCTCGAAACGCAGATCGACCTGATCGCCAAGGTCGGCATCCAGAATTACCTGCAAAGTCAGATGGCGATTGAGGAGTAATTGCTCTTCGAGGCAGATAAAAAAACCGGCAGAGCCGGTTTTTTTACGTCCGTCCTCAAGTCTTTGTGGCCTGCGGCGGGCGAAGCTTGACGAACAGCACCGCCACCGCCGCGCACAGCAGCAGGGCGCCGGCCAGCCGGATGACGTTCTCCGGATTGCCGCCCAGCCAGCTGCGGTAATACAGGGGCAAGGTGAATATCTGGATGATCATCGGAATGACGATGAACATATTAAAAATGCCCATGTAGACGCCCGTACGCTCGGGCGGAATGCAGCCGGCCAGCATGATGTAGGGATTGCCCATGATGCTGGCCCAGGCCAGGCCCACGCCCAGCATGGGCAGCAACAGCAGCGCCGGACTGTGGATCAGCGGGATGCTCAGCATGCCCACGCCGGCCGCGCACAGGCACAGGCTGTGCATGCGCTTGGGGCCGAAGCGGCGCGTGAACGGCACCAGCGCAAAGGCGGCGACAAAGGCCACGAAATTGTAGAAGGCGCCCACCTGCCCGTTCAGCAGGCCCGCGTCGCGAAAGCCTTGCGACGCGGGGTCCGTCGTGTGAAACAGGGTCGCCGACAGCGACAGGGCAATGTACTGCCAGTAGCAGAACATGGCGTACCACTGGAACAGATTGACGAGGGCCAGCTGCTTCATCGTCGGCGGCATGTCGCGCAGGGCCGCGCCGATATCGGCCAGCGTGTGGCGCCAGCCCGGCGGGCGGCTGCGGATGGCCGCCAGTTCGGCCGCCGTAAGCGGATTTTCCGGCGTCGTCTTCAGGGTCCACAGCACCGAGGCGAGCGAGAACACGGCGCCGATCAGGAAGGCGGCGATGACGATGTGCGGAATATGGCTGCCATTGACGGCATCCTTGTTCATGCCCAGCATGACCAGCAGCGACGGCGTCAGATAGGCCAGCGTTTGCCCCAGCCCCGTAAACGCGCTTTGCGTGAGAAAACCCAGCGAATGCTGCTTCTTGTCGAGCTTGTCGCTGACAAAGGCGCGGTACGGCTCCATCGTCACATTGTTGGCCGCATCGAGTATCCACAGCAGGCTGGCGGCCATCCACAGGGTGGGACTGAACGGCATGGCCAGCAGGCCCAGGCTGCACAGGATGGCGCCGATCAGAAAATAGGGCGTGCGGCGTCCCCAGCGCGTCACCGTGCGGTCGCTCATCGCGCCGATCAGCGGTTGCACGAGCAGCCCCGTCATGGGTCCGGCCAGCCACAGGTACGGCAGGCTCGCCTCATCGGCGCCCAGGTATTTATAGATGGGGCTCATGCTGCTTTGCTGCAGCCCAAAACTGAACTGGATGCCGAAAAATCCGACGTTCATGTTGACGATCTGCCAGAACGACAGATGCGGACGGTGCGCGCTGGCGTCGCTCATGCTGGCTCCCGATCTTGCTCCCGCTCCAGCCACAGCATATGCCATGGCTGCAGGCCTACCGTGCCGGCCAGCACGCTGCCATCGAGGCTGTTGCGCCATTCGCCCGCGGGCAAAGTGAAACGCTGGCTGGCCCCGCTGAAGTTGCTCAGGTTGAGAAATCCGTCGCCG
Source organism: Janthinobacterium sp. BJB304 (assembly GCF_002735765.1). NCBI lineage: Bacteria > Pseudomonadati > Pseudomonadota > Betaproteobacteria > Burkholderiales > Oxalobacteraceae > Janthinobacterium > Janthinobacterium sp. BJB304. The sequence goes on along the minus strand of NZ_PDZN01000024.1, from coordinate 81,229 downwards.
CGCAGCAGCGCCAGCACGGCCGGCGTGTCGGCGCACAGCACGCTGCGCGGCGCGGCGGCGGCCAGGGCCGGCAAGCGCCCGCGTACGTCGATCAGCTGGCGCAGCGCCAGGTACAGCCGGCCGCTGGCGCTCACGCCATCGTGGCGCCATGCCAGCAGGCTGTCGTCGAACGCGGGACGCTGCAGCCAGCGGCTGTCCATCGCCCGGTCGGCCCGCTGCGTGTAGCTGCGATCGTTGGTCATGCCCAGTTCATCGCCCATATACAGCACGGGCAAGGCGCCAAAGCTCAATGCCAGGCCATGCAGCAGCAGCAGGCGCCGCAACGCGTATTCCTGCTCCTGCACCGTGACGGCGCTTTCCAGGCCGGCCAGCGAGGCGGCCATGCCGTTGCTGCCATGCGCCTTGTCGGCGCTGCTGCTCTGGAAGGCGGCGCCGCGCGCATAGCTGCCGGTGGCGCCGGCAAAGAACTGCGCGATGCGCGCCAGGCGCGCCGGCCCGTTCGCGCCCGCCTCATTGAGCAGCACGTTCCAGCCGATGTCGTCGTGGCAGCGCACATAACTGAGCCAGCTTGCGGCCGGCGGCAGCGGCGGCGTGGCGGCGATCACCTGCTGCAGCAAGTCCGTGCTCTCCTCCGCCAGCGCGCCCCAGCCGGCGGCCATCAGGCTGCTGTGATAGGCGATATGGCACTCGGGCGCCGCATTGCTGCCAAAGTAGGCGGGCAGCTTGGGCGTGGGCACGATGGCTTCGGCCTTGAGCAGCACACCCGGTGCGACGATGGCGGCAATCGCCCGCAGGGCTTGCAGCAGGCTGTGGGCTTCGGGCTGATTCATGCAGTCCGTGCCGTCGCGCTTCCACAGGAAGGCCGTCGAATCGAGGCGGAACACTTCGATGCCCTTGTTGGCCAGGCCCAGCATGGCGCCGGCCATGGCCGCGAAGACGGCTGGATTGGCGTAGTTCAAATCCCACTGGTAGGGATAGAACGTGGTCCAGACCCAGCGCTGCAGCTCCGGCACGAACGTGAAATTACCGGGCGCCGCCTGCGGAAAGACCTGGCCCACGGTACGCTCGTAGCGGTCCGGCTGCACGCGGTCGGGATAGGTGTGGAAAAAATCGCACAGCAGCGGGTCGCCCGCCTTGGCACCCAGCGCCCACGCATGGTCGTCGGCCACATGATTGAGGATCAGGTCCGAACACAGGCTGATGCCGGCCGCGCGCAGCTGCGCCGTCAGCGCCAGCAAGTCGGCATTGCTGCCCAGGGCGGGATCGACTTCCTCGAAGCTGGCGACGGCAAAACCACCATCGCTTTCGCCGGCCCGCGCACGCAAGAACGGCAGCAGGTGCAGATAGGTCACGCCCAGTTCGCGCAGATGGGCAATGCGCGCCGCCACGCCCTGCAGATTGCCGCCGAAGCGCTGCACGTAGGCGCTGTAGCCCAGCATGGACTGGCTGGCAAACCAGTCCGGCTGTTCTTCGCGCTGCGCATCCTGGCGCAGCAGCGCCGGCGCGCGCGCCGCATACAGCCGCCCCACGCTTTCCATCAGGTCGCCCAGCCAGGGCAGGAAATCAGGCCGCTGGCCATACAGGCTGCCCAGGCGGTCGAGCAAGACCGCCTCCTGACGCGCATAGCGGCGCGCCGCATCGGCGCGCAAGTGCGTGGGGAGCGGCGCGAGCAGGCGCGCCAGGGGGCTGCGTATCGACATCATGAATCCTATCCTTGCTTAAAATGCGTATTTCAGGCTGACCTTGATGGCGCGCCCCGTGATCGAGCGGGCCGCATGGCCATCGCCCTCGACTTCCGTATAGCCGATCTTGTTGAGCAGGTTGTTCGCCGTCAGCGCCACCTGCATTTGCGGCGTGAGCTGGTAATTGACGAAGGCGTTGAGCACCTGGTAGGCGGGCAAGGTGATCGTGTGCGCATCGTCGCCCCATGACTTGCCCGTGCCGACCAGGCTCGCGCCCAGGGTGGCGGCTCCCCATTCATAGGTGGGCGCGATCTGGTACACGACGCGCGCCTGGCGCCGCGGCGTATTGCCGATCAGCGCCACGTCGGCCGCCGCCGTGCCCGTGATCTCGGCATCCGTGAACGTCAGGCCGCCATTGATGCGGAAATCGCCGGCGCTGTAGGCCGCTTCCAGTTCCACGCCCTTCGCTTCATAACTGTTGGCCGTGCGCAGCTGGGTAGTCGCCTCGTAGTTGCTTTCCTTCGTCTTGGCCTGGAACACGGTGACGAAGGTGCTCAGGGGACCCTGGCGCCATTTCACGCCGCCTTCGAGCTGGCGCACGGTGTTGATGGCCACCGGCACGCTGCCATCCAACGGCGTGCCGAACAGGATGCGGTCGGCATTGAAAGCCACGCCTTCGCTGACGCGGGCAAACACGGCCAGGCTGGCTTGCAGCTTGTAGTTCGCGCCCAGCGAGTACGACGTGTGGCCCAGGGTGTAGTCGACCTGCTGCACCGTCGACGGCAGATAGGCTTGCGCGCTGGTGGCGATATTGGCCGTGCCGCTGGCATGCTGGCGGTCGCGCCGCAGGCCGCCGTCGAGGTTCAGCGCGCCGCTTTCCCAGGCCAGATTCAGGTAGGGCGAGGTCGTGCGGTACTCCATGTCGACGGCGCGCGAACAGCAGGCGCCGAAGGCCGGGCCGATGTAGCCGGGTGTGCTGCTGGCCGTTTGCAGCAGCGCCGGCTGGTCGCCCGTGGCCTGCATCAGGTATTCATTGAAGTTCCAGGTCAGGCCCAGCTTTTGCTGCGACAGGTACAGGCCGGCCGTGGTGGTCAGCTTGCCGCTGTCGAGCACAAACGTCTTGGCCAGCTTGGTGTCGCTCAGAGTATTGCTGGCGTCGTCGATCGAGGTATTGAACACCACGGCGGAAAACGCGCGGCCGATATAAGGCTTGCCCCGATTCGGGCCGCTGGCAAACACATAGCTGCCGTCGCTGCCGTTATTCGACGGGAACACGCCGATGAAGCGCCCCGAATTGTCGGCGTAGCGGAAGTTTTCGCTCACGCTCCAGCCCTGCCCCAGCTTGAACGATGCCTCCAGGCCCACGGTATCGCTTTTGACGTGCAAGCCGTCGTTGACGCGGGTGGCCACGCGCTGGTTATCCTTGTTCAGCCCCATGTCGGGCACCCAGTACGGCGAATAGAAGCTGGCCTTGCGCGGGTCGATGCCGGCGATTTCCCCGATGCGGCCATCGCGCACGCTGACCGGCACCGGCAAGGCCGTGGGCGACTGGTCGTCGAGGTGCTTGAACGACAGGCGCACGAAGCCGCTGTCGAATTCATGCGTGACATTGCCGCGGATCTGGCCGCCCTTTTCGCTGTTGACGCCACTGTGGCGGATGCCTTCGCCCGTACGCCAGGAGCCGCCGATGAAGAAGCGCGTGCGCTCCGACACCGGTGCGCCGTAGTCGAAGTCGACCCTCGTCTGGTCGTAGCCCAGGCCGCGGCTGAGGGCCACGCTGCCGCCCTTCTCCTTGCCGTTCTTGCTGATGAAATTGATGATACCGCCCGGCGAATTGGTGGCCAGGGTGGAGGCCGAACCGCCGCGCACCACTTCCAGGTGGTCGAGCGTGGAATCGATCTTGACGAAGCTGTCGGGCGTGGTGAAGTTGAAGTCGCCGAACTGCAGCACGGGCAAGCCGTCTTCCTGGATCTGCACATAGCGCGCGCCGCCGGCGGAAATGGGCAGGCCGCGCACGGTGATGTTGGCATTGCCTTCGCCGCCCGAGGATTCGGCCCGCAAGCCCGGCACCGAGCGCAGGACTTCGGCGGCGCTGGTCGGTGCATTGTGCAGGATGGTGTCGAGTTCCATGCTGCTGACGGAATTGCTCGATTTCATTTTGGACGTGCCGCCGGTGGTGCCCGTGACCACGATGCGTTCCAGGTTCAGGCCATCGGCAGGGGCGGCGCTGGCGATGTCGCTTGCCGATTGCGCCTGGGCGGCGCCCAGTTGCAGCATGGCCAGGGCGACGGCTGCGGCCATGCCGCCGCGTTGAGCAGTACGTGTCTTCATCTTGTCTCCAGTGTTGTATGCCGATACGTCGAGGTATCGGCTTGTTATGAGTCCTGGCTGCCGCATGCCGTGGCGCGCTGCCTGGGCCGGTACGTCATTATTCAACGAATAAGAATTTATTGCAATCGATTGCAATCTAGCGCTGCAACATGGGAATGTTGTTGTTTTTAAGAGAAAACTACGGGCGACACAGAGGGAATAACGCAGGATCGGACGTGAATCCAGCGTTTTTCATGCTGCGGCGCAGCATGAAAATAAAAGAGGAAATTAGAAATTATTGCAATCGGTTGCAATCACTTGCGGCACGCTTCAGCGGCCCGAGGCGCGTACGATCAGCTCAGTTGGCAATTGGCGGGATGGCGCAGGCGCGCCGTCGACCAGCGCCAGCAGCGAAGCCACCAGCGCGCGCCCGGCGGTGCGGATCGGCTGGCGCACGGTGGTCAGCGGCGGATGGAAATACGCGGCCAGTTCGATATCGTCGTAGCCGACCACGGCCACCTGTTCCGGTACGGCCACGCCGCGCGCGCGCAGGGCGTTGATGGCGCTCATGGCCAGCAAGTCGCTGCAGGCAAAGATGGCGTCGAACGGCAACTGGCGGTCCAGCAGTTCCTGCACGTCCGTCGCGCCGCCCTGCGGCAGGAAGGAGCCGGCCACGTACAGTTGCGGGTCGGGCGCCAGCCCTTGCGCGGCCAGCGCCTGCGTATAGCCTTGGTGGCGCTGCGCCACTTCGGGCAGCTTGGCGTCGCCAAAGAAGGCGATGCGCCGGCGCCCCGCCGCCAGCAAGTGTTCCGTGGCCAGTCTGCCGCCGGCGACGTTATCGCCGCCGACGGTGCAATATAGCTGCTGCGGCAATTGCGCGCCCCACACGACGATGGGCACCTGGCGCGCGGCCAGCTGGTTCAGCTGTTCATGGTGGCGCCACTGGCCGATCAGGATGATGCCGATCACGCGGCCGCTATCGAAGGACTGGGCCGCCGCGTCGAGCGTTTCGGCATCGACGCGTGAAATGAGCATATCAAAGCCCTGCTCCGTCAGCGCATCGGCCAGGCTGCCCAGCATGCTGAGGAAAAAAGGATCGGACAGGTGCTGGCGCGTGGCGGCGTCATACGGCACCACCACGCCCACCGTGCGGTTCTGTTTCAGGCGCAGGTTTTGCGCGCCGATATTGATGGAATACTTGAGCGAACGGGCCAGGGCGATGACGCGCGCGCGCGTCTCTTCATTGACCAGCGAACTGCCGCTCAGTGCGCGCGACACGGTCGACGTGGACACGCCGGCCAGGCGTGCGATATCGGCCATCTGCAGGCGTTGCTGCGCCTTCGAGTCGGAACCGGTCATCGTGCGCTCACTGCGGCGCGGTGTCCTTGAACGATGGGCGCTCGGACAGTTTGTCGAACAGGCGCGCCAGCGCCGGGTGATCCGCGCGCCAGTCGATTTCCGGGAAGCGGAAGCTGAGCCAGCCCAGGGTACAGCCCACGGCCACGTCGGCCAGGGTGTAGTTCTTGCCGGCGCAATACGCGCTCTCGCCCAGGCGCGCCTCGAGCGCCGCCAGGCCCAGCGTGACTTTGTCCAGCTGGCGCGCGATCCAGGCCGCGCTTTGCTGCTCGGGCGGGCGCTGCGTGCGCTCCAGGCGCACCAGCACACCCGCGTCGAGGATGCCGTCGGCCAGCGCTTCCCAGTTCTTGATATCGGCCCGTTCGCGGCCATTGCCGCCGGCCGGCAGCAGCTTGCACACGGGCGTGAGCGTGTCGAGGTATTCGACGATGACTTTCGAGTCGATCAAGGTGCTGCCATCCTCCATCACCAGGCAGGGCACCTTGCCCAGGGGATTGGCCTGGGCGATGCGGGTTTCCGGCACCCACACGTTTTCCAGCTCGAAGACATAGTCGAGCTTTTTTTCCGCCAGCACGATACGGGCTTTGCGGACATACGGGCTGGCGAGAGAACCGATCAGTTTCATAGCTACTTTAAGGTGAAGGATCAGCAAGCAGTATAGCATCGGCGGCAGCGGTGTTTGGCAGCACGCGCCCAGCCGTCTCGATGGTGTGGCAGGCATGCCGCATCGGGGCCGGATTCAGCCAAATTGCGGTGCGCCGGCGCCCGATGGACGGCTGGCCAGCGGCCAGCGGTGGTAAAATCGTCCTTTACTGTGGCGCCGTCAGTGTTGCTGTATTGCAATAGCCCTGCCCTCCCCGCGCGCCACACGCCAACCGTTTCTTTAACTTGCGTCCGCTCTCATGACTTCTACTACTCCGTATTCCACGCTGTCGGCCCTGTCTCCGCTCGATGGCCGCTACGCCAGCAAGACCGATCTGCTGCGCCCGATCCTGTCCGAGGCCGGTTTCATGCACCACCGCGTGAAAGTGGAAATCTCCTGGCTGCAAGCGCTGTCGCAAGCCGGTTTCGCCGAAATCAAGCCGTTCTCGGCCGAAGCGAGCGCCCTGCTCGACAAGATGGCGGCCGATTTCTCGGAAGCCGACGCGGCCCGCATCAAGGCCATCGAGGCGGTCACCAACCATGACGTCAAGGCCGTCGAGTACTGGCTGAAGGAACAAGTGGCGGACGTGCCGGAACTGGTGGCGGCGTCGGAATTCATCCATTTCGCCTGCACCTCGGAAGACATCAACAACACCTCGCACGGCATGATGCTCAAGGCCGCGCGCGACGGCGTGATGCTGCCGGCATTGAACGGCCTGGTGGCCAAGCTGACGCAGATCGCGCACGATAACGCCGATGTGCCGATGCTGTCGCGCACGCACGGCCAGACGGCCAGCCCGACCACCCTGGGCAAGGAATTCGCCAACGTCGTGGCCCGCCTGCAGCGCGCCGTGAAACGCATCGCGCAAGTGGAAATCCTCGGCAAGATGAATGGCGCCGTCGGCAACTACAACGCCCACCTGTCGGCCTATCCCGGCTTCGACTGGCCCGCATTCTCGCAGGCCGTCATCGAACAGCGCCTGGGCCTGGTCTTCAACCCATACACGATCCAGATCGAGCCGCACGACTACATGGCCGAACTGTTCGACGCCTTCGCGCGCGCCAACACGATCCTGCTGGACCTGAACCGCGACATCTGGACGTACGTCTCGCTGGGCTACTTCAAGCAGAAACTGAAAGCGGGCGAAATCGGTTCGTCGACGATGCCGCACAAGGTCAACCCGATCGACTTCGAAAACTCGGAAGGCAACCTGGGCCTGGCCAACGCCGTGCTCAAGCACCTGTCGGAAAAACTGCCCGTCTCGCGCATGCAGCGCGATTTGACGGATTCGACCGTGCTGCGCAACATCGGCGTGGGCCTCGGCTACACCTTGCTGGCGTATGACAGCTGCCTGCGCGGCCTGAACAAGCTGGAAGTGAACCACGCGCGCCTGGCGCAAGACCTAGACGCGACCTGGGAAGTGCTGGCCGAACCCGTACAAACCGTGATGCGCCGCTACGGCATCGAAAACCCGTACGAGCAGCTGAAAGAGCTGACGCGCGGCAAGGGCATCTCGAAAGAAGCGCTGCAAACCTTCGTCAATGGCCTGGCCATTCCGCAGGATGCCAAGGACGTGCTGCTGACCATGACGCCGGGCAACTACATCGGTATCGCGGCGCAATTGGCCAAAGCCATCTAAGCAGTTTTCACATGGGGATCGTCCGATCCCACTCCTGCGGGGCGGCCAGCACACAAATGCTGCCCGCCCCGCGGTTTTTCCGGCAATCTTTCTTGTAGAATCTCCAGCACGCAGCGCAATTTGATTTTCTTTGGTATATTAGGCCGAATTAGTCCTAATACGTACTACATTCAAGAAAGCCATCGATGCAACGCTACACCACCACCGCCATCATCCTGCACTGGCTGACCGCCTTGCTGATCATCAGCGCCTTCGTCATGGGCCTGGTCATGACGGATATTCCCGGCCTGACGCCCACCAAGCTCAAATATTTCTCCTGGCACAAATGGCTGGGCGTGACCGTGCTGGCCATCGCCGCCATCCGCCTGCTGTGGCGCAAGGCCAACGTGCCGCCGCCGCACCCGGCCAGCATGGTTGCCTGGCAAAAGAAGGCGGCCGACGCCATGCACGTGCTGCTGTACATCCTGATCTTCGCCGTGCCCATCTCCGGCTACCTGTACACCCTGGCCGCCGGCGTGCCGGTGGTCTACCTGGGCCTGTTCCAGCTGCCCGTCCTCATGGCGCCGAATCCGGAACTTAAGCCGCTTTTAAAAGAGATTCATTATGTTCTGAACATGACGATGGCAGCCGCCGTGGCCGCCCATGTGCTGGCGGCGCTGAAGCACCAGTTCATCGACCGTGATGGCGTCCTCAAGCGCATGCTGCCCTGACATCGACGTCCCCTTGCTCACTGAAACTACAGGAAAAAAACAAGATGAAAACCACCCAACGCATCGTCCTCGCTTCCCTGCTGGGCCTGTCCGTGGCCGCCACCGCCGCCACCCTGCTGAAAGTCGATCCCGCCAAGACCAGCGTGTCGGCCGTGTTCAAGCAAATGAACGTGCCCGTGGAAGCGAAGTTCAAGAAATTCAATATCGCCATCGATTACAACCCGGCCACGCCGGATGCCTCGAAAGCGTCGGTGGAAATCGAGACCGCCAGCATCGATATCGGCGACCCCGAGTACAACAAGGAAGTGGCGAAGAAAGAATGGTTCAACTCGGCCCAGTTCCCGAAAGCCACCTTTGTCTCGAGCAGCATCAAGGCCGCCGGCGCGGGCAAGCTGACGGTCACCGGCAAGCTGAGCATCAAAGGCAAGACCACCGACGTGACCTTCCCCCTGGCGGTAAAAGCCGACGGCGGCAAATACGCGTTTGACGGCGCCCTGCCGATCAAGCGCCTGACCTACAACATCGGCGAAGGCGAGTGGAAAGACACGAGCATGGTTGCCGACGAGGTCACGATCAAATTCCACGTCGCCGCTCAGTAACACCTGAGAAAACGTCCATGACTGCGTTGCTCTTGCCTCGTCGTAGTATTCGTACTGCCTTCGGCAAGGCGCCTTGTCCTGAACGTTTTTCAGGCGTTACCAAAAACAACCCCACAACCTGTTCAACTTTAGGATCTGCATGAAATTTTCGCACTTGATGATCGCCGTGCTGGCAGCTGCCGGCGCGGGTTCGGCCATGGCCGCTACCGACACCTACAACCTCGACCCGACGCACACCTTCCCCAGCTTTGAAGCCGATCACATGGGCATGTCGGTGTGGCGCGGCAAGTTCAACAAGACCAAGGGGACGGTCGCCCTGGACCGCGCCGCCAAGACGGGCAGCCTGGACCTGGTCATCGATGCCGATTCGATCGATTTCGGCCTCGACGCCATGAACACGCACGCGAAAAAAGCGGACATGTTCAACGTCGAGAAATTTCCGCAAATCACCTACAAAAGTACCTCGCTCAAGTTCAACGGCGAGCAGCTGGTGGAAGTCGATGGCGAACTGACCTTGCTGGGCGTGACCAAGCCCGTCAAGCTGAATGTGAGCAAGTTCAAGTGCATCATGCACCCGCGCTACAAGCGCGAAGTGTGCGGCGCCGACGCCACGGCGGAATTCAAGCGCAGCGACTTTGGCCTGAACTACGGCATGCCGGCGTTCTCGCCGGAGGTCAAGCTGGCCATCCAGGTCGAAGCGATCAAGGCCGATTAAACACCGTCTTTCCGCATGACAAGCCCGCCTCGCTGCCCGCAGCCAGGCGGGCTTTTGCATGCACGACGCGAATCCGCTGGACTTTTCTATCGTGCGGCATCACTATCGATTGGCATGATGTTGTTCTGACATGACACACCCACTTATCCACCGCGGAGGACCACATGAATTTCATTATCTGGATCGTTATTGGCGGCGTCATCGGCTGGCTGGCCAGCATGGTCATGAAAACCAATGCACAACAGGGCATCTTCCTCAATATCGTCGTCGGCATCGTTGGCGCCTTCCTGGGCGGCTGGCTGCTGGCGCCCCTGTTCGGCACGGGCACCATCAATAGCGACAATTTCAGTCTGGCTTCGCTGCTCGTTTCGTTCCTCGGCGCCGTCATCCTGCTGGGCATCGTCAATCTTTTACGCCGCGGCAAAATACGCTAAGCAGGCAAACAGCTACGCATCAGCAAGTGGCCGGGCCGCGCAAGCGCCCGGCCATTTTTCATTGCCGCCAGGACACGTATGGACAAATACCACAACCGCCGCACGAGAAAATGCGGGTTGCCAGCCGCTTCCAGCCCCTCTGCCAGCGCAAAACATATCATTCAGGCAAGCATTTCCGAATATGCTGCCCGGAAAATGTGATTGACTAGTGCGAGTCCGATACGGATACTCTATGTCGCCCGCTGCATAATCAGCGGGTACGCCGCTGATTCCGACTTCCCTACAATGTAAAAGAACAGAACTCGAATGAAAAAATCTCTCATCGCGCTCGCCATCCTGAGCAACTTCGCACACGCCGACGAAGGCATGTGGATGCCCCAACAGCTGCCACAAGTAGCCAAGGAACTGAAAGCCGCCGGATTGAAACTCGATCCGGCCACCCTGACCAAACTGACCGAATTCCCGATGGGCGCCATCGTCAGCCTGGGCGGCTGCTCGGCGTCGTTCGTCTCGCCGCAAGGCCTGGTTGCCACCAACCACCATTGCGTCTACAACAGCGTGGCGGTCAATTCGACCAAGGAGCGCGATTTGCTGGCCAACGGTTTCCTGGCCAAGACGTTCGCTGAAGAATTGCCGGCGGCCCCAGGCAGCCGCATCTTCGTCACCTCGGCCGTGACCAATGTCAGCGACAAGATCATCAGCGCCGACGTGGCCAAGTTGCAAGGCAAGGCGCGCATCGACGCGATCGAGAAAAACCAGAAGAAACTGGTCGCCGAATGCGAAAAAGAAGCGGGTTTCCGCTGCACCGTGTCGAGCTACTACGGCGGCCTCGAGTTCTACCTGATCAAGCAACTGGAAATCCGCGACGTGCGCCTGGTGCACGCGCCACCAGCGGGCGTCGGCAAGTTCGGCGGCGACACCGACAACTGGATGTGGCCGCGCCACACGGGCGACTACGGTTTCTACCGCGCCTATGTCAGCAAAGACGGCAAAGCTGCCGACTTCAGCAAGGACAACGTGCCGTACCAGCCAAAACACGTGCTGAAACTGGCCAAGGATGGCTTGAAAGAAGGCGATTTCGTCATGGCGCTGGGCTACCCGGGCCGCACCAACCGTCACCGCCTGCCATCGGAAGTGGCGTTCACGTTTGACTGGAACTACCCGGCCTTCGTGAAAGCGTCGGGCGAAACCCTGGCCATCATCGCGCGCGAAACCAAGGATAACAAGGACGTTGCGCTGAAATACGCGGGCCAGGTTGCTGGCGTGAACAATTACTACAAGAACCGCCAAGGCATGCTCGATTCCTACGCGGGCAGCGACTTCCTGGCGCGCAAGACGACGGAACACGAAGCCCTGAAAACCTGGGTCAACGCCAATCCTGCCCGCAAGGCGGAATTTGCCGGCGACATCGAGCAAGTGGAAAAGCTGATCGCCGAGCGCGATGCCGACACCAAGCGCGATTTCTTCCTCAGCTATGCGCAGCCACGCCTGCTGAGCACGGCACGCAGCCTGTACCGTTTGTCGAACGAAGGCACCAAGGCCGATACGGAACGCAAGTCCGGCTACCAGACGCGCGATTTGCCACGTCTGTCGTCGAGCATCACGTCGGTCGAGCGCACCTACGATGAAAAAGTCGACAAGGCTCTGGTACTGAACAGCCTGACCAAGTACGCCGCGCAACCAGCCGCACAACGCCGTGCCAGCTTCGACGCCGCCATCGGCATCAAGGACGGCATGTCGCAAGCCGACCTGGCCGCCGCCCTGGACAAACTGTATGCCGGCAGCAAGCTGGCCGACAAGGAAGAACGCGCGGCATGGTTGAAACGCACGCCAGCCGAATTCCAGGCCAGCAAGGACAGCTTCATCCAGGCCGCCGTCGCCATGTACCCGGATTCGCTGAAAAACGAAGCGGAAGACGAAGAACTGGCCGGCAAGATCCAGCAAGCCTACGCCAACTACATGAAAGCAAAAATCGCCTTCATGAAGAGCAAGGGCCAAGCCGTCTATCCTGACGCCAACAGCACCCTGCGCGTGACGTTCGGCCGTGTTGCCGGCCGTGACCATGGCGCCGACGGCACCACCTGGACCGCTTTCACCACCGTCAATGGCGTCGCCGCCAAAGCCACGGGCGAAGGCGAGTTCAATGCGCCAGCGAAACAATTGGCCGCGATCAAGGCCAAGGACTTCGGCAAATTTGTCGATCCGAAGCTGAAAACCGTGCCGGTCGACTATCTGGCCACCCTGGACATCACCGGCGGCAACTCCGGTTCGGCTGCCCTGAACGCGAAAGGCGAATTCATCGGCCTGGCATTCGACGGCACCTTGGACTCGATCATTTCCGATTGGGACTACAACAAGGCCAACACCCGTTCGATCCAGGTCGACCTGCGCTACATGCTGTGGAACATGAAACACATCGACCACGCAGACAACCTGCTGAAAGAAATGGGCGCCGAGTAATTCGCGGATAACAACAACTAATAAGCCCGGCAACGGGCGGTTGTTCCCTGAGCCACTCCTGCGGGAGTGGCTTTTTTTGCCTAGCGTTTTACTTTGCTAAAGCGGTAAGGCACGGCTTGCTCCTCGCCAAACACGTGCGTGCTGCCGCTTCCCAGCGGCAACATGACCCTCCGGCCCTCCTGCAGCAGCAAGGCCAGGTCGGCGCCGGGAAAGCGCTGCGCCAGCAGCGGATAGGCTTGCCGGGCGATGCCCGTGGCGGGAATGACGATGCGGTAATCGCCGTCGCCAAAGTCCAGCAGCAGCGCGGCCACCTCATCCGGCCCCGGCAGCGCCGTGATGCGCAGGCGCGTGCTGCCCTTGACGAGCTCGCAAGCCGACCATACGGGCAAGACACGCTGCGTCGCGCCGACCCGCAGCTGCGGCGCCTGCCCCGCCTCCGCCGACGTCAGCAAGACATCGGGCCGCTCCTCCGATACGGCGCCATCGACGGCCAGCAGCCAGCCCCGGTAGCGTATCAGCGCGCCCTGTGCGGCGGCCGTCACGGAGCCGCCCTGCGCCACCGGTTCCTTGCTCGCCGGCAAGCGCAACGGCGCCGCCTGTGCCGCCAGGCAAGCCCACCACACCAGCGCTGCCATCACTGCCTTGCCCATGCCGCCTCCCTTGCGCGTGAAACGTATTCATAACACAAGTTCGGCCCGGTCCATCTGCCGCGCCTCAAGGCGCCAACGCCGGTGCTACAATTGGCCCCTAGCGGGCGTACTTACCCAGCGCGCCTTCCCCCTCCCAGACTCAGACCGCTATGCCACCAGACTTGCGCACGACCTACGAACTCGGTAACCACAACCAGACCACGACCTGGCTGGAATGCATCACCTTCTATCAAGATCTCGCCGCACGCTACCCGCAAGTGCTGCACTTCGAACAGATCGGCCTGTCCGATTCGGGCGTGCCCATCCATGCTGGCGTCATCAGCGCGGACGGCGTATTCGACCGCGAACAGATCAAGCGCGCGGGCCGCACCGTGTTCTTCAACAATAACGGCATCCACCCGGGCGAACCGGAAGGCATCGACGCCTGCATGGCCATCGTGCGCGACCTCTGCACGCAGCCGGAACGCCTGGCGGCGCTGGGCAGCACCGTGCTGCTGTTCATTCCGATCTACAACGTCGATGGCAGCCTGAACCGCGCCAACACGTCGCGCGTAAACCAGGATGGCCCGGAGCAATTCGGTTTCCGCGGCAATAGCCGCCACCTGGACTTGAACCGCGATTTCATCAAGTGCGACAGCCTGAACGCGCAAGTGTTCAACCGCCTGCTGGCCAGCTGGGACCCGGACGTGATGGTCGACACGCACACGTCGAACGGCGCCGACTACCCGTACACGATGACCCTGATCCACACGCAGACGGATAAGCTGGGCAATGGCCTCGGCCCCTTCCTGCAAGACACCATGCTGCCGCATATCTTTGCGGCAATGGAAAGCGCCGGCTGGCCCACGTGCCCGTACGTGAATCCCGTCAAGGACAGTCCCGACCACGGCATCGCCGAATTCCTCGAAGTGCCCCGTTTCTCGACGGGTTTTGCGGCCTTGCATCACGTCATCGGTTTCATGCCGGAAACGCACATGCTGAAACCGTTTGCCGACCGCTACGCATCCATGCGCGCCCTGCTCGACATCACCATGGCGTTCACGGTCAAACATGGTGAACAGATCAGGCAATTGCGCGCGCAAGCGAAGGCGGCGGGCCGCACGCAAGCCGCATGGCCCATCCACTGGGCCATGAATGAAGCGCAGCCGTCGACCTTCCCCTTCAAGGGCTATGCAGCGCAATACACGCCGAGTCTGCTGGGCAACTACCAGCGCCTGTCGTACGACCGCTCGCAGCCGTGGGAACGCGATATCACCTACTACAACCGCTTCGATGCGGACGTCACCGTGGCCGCGCCAAAAGCCTATATCGTGCCGCAAGCGTGGCGCGAAGTCATCGAACGGCTGCGCTGGAACGGCGTCGAAATGAGCCGAATCACCACCGAACAGACGCTAACGGCGCGCTACTACCACATCGCCAACGTCGGCACGCGCGCCACCGCCTACGAAGGCCACATGTTCCACGACACAGTGGAACTGGAAGCGCGAACGGGCCAATTCACCGTGCAGGCGGGCGACTATGTGATCAGCCTGGACCAGGACAACGCCCGCTACGCTGTGGAAACGCTGGAACCGCAGGCGCACGACAGCTTCTTCCGCTGGGGTTTCTTCAACAGCGTGCTGGAGAAGAAAGAAGCGTTTTCCGATTACGTGTTCGAAGACATGGCGTCGGAACTGCTGCGCGATGAGCCTGCGCTGGCCGCTAAATTTGCCGAGTGGAAGGCAGCGAATCCGGCCTTGCTGAGCAATCAGGAAGCCGTGCTCGACTTCATTTTTGAACACTGCCAGCGCTTTGCCGAGCCTGAATGGCGGCGCTATCCTGTCATTGCCCTGATGTAAATCAAGGCTGTAGCGAATGCAACATCCTGGCGCCGCATCGGAGACCCCGGTGCGGCGCCTCTTTCTGTGCCCTGCCCACAAGGTAATCCCATGCACTACGCACTGAACCTGCGCACCTTTATCTACAGCCATTATTTTTACCTGGGCTTGCGCGTGGCCATCGGCCTGGTCGGCCTGACCTTGCTGACCCTGGAAATCAGCGACAGCGCCACCGCCATGACAGTGTGCATCGGCGCCCTGTGCACGACCCTGATGGACATGCCCAGCCCGCTGCGCCACAAGTTCAACGAGATGCTGGCTTCCGTGCTGCTGTGCAGCGCCGTGACGCTCCTGATCAGCCTGTGCGGGCCCGTGCAATGGCTGCTGATGACGGTGCTCGTGCTGGTCAGCTTTCTTGCCAGCATGATGGTGGTGTACGGCAAGAAATCCATGCCCTTGCAACTGGCCGCCCTGTTCATCATGACCATGTCGATGGAGCACCAGATGACGTGGCAGCAATCGTTTCACCATGCGGGCCTGTTCATGCTCGGTGGCCTCATCTATCTGGCCTACGCCATGGCCATCGCCTGGGTCTTGCGCCACCGTATCAAACAGCAAGTGCTGGCCGAAGCCCTGTTCGAACTGGCCGCCTACATCGACATCAAGGCCGATTTCTACGACACGCGTTTTAATATGACGGAACAGTTCAACAAGCTGGTGCGCCATCAAAGCATTTTGGCCGACCGCCAGCAGGCGTCACGCGACTTGATCTTGCGCAGCCACAAAAACAGCAAGGATGCTATCGTCGTGCAGGTGCACGTGTGCATGCTCGATTTGTATGAACTGATCCTCTCCACGCACACGGATTACGCGCTGCTGCGCCAGCACCTGGCCGACTCCGATGTCTTGAAATCCTTGCATGACCTGGCCTACAAGGCGGCGCGCGACATCGAAGCCGTGGCGTATGCCGTCACGCGCAAGCGCGCCTCGTATGCGCAGATCAGCTATGACAAGGAATGGGCCGATATCGAAGCAGAGATCGTCCGCCTGCAGGCGAAGGGAGACAACGCGCAGGAAGCGCTGGCGACCCTGCGCGCGCAGCGCAACAAGATCCGCGCCATTTTGAAAATGATCGCCGAGCTGCACCTGGCCACGCAAAAAGTCTATGCCGACGTGCCGTTCTGGAGCGGCGCGGACATGGCACCGTTCTTGTCGCAGCAGAAATACGAACTGAAGACCCTGCTGGCGAATCTGCGCCTGGATTCGCCCGTGTTCCGCTTCGCCCTGCGCGTGTCGATGGCCATCTCGGTGGGGTTGGCTGTAGGCCACTGGCTGCCGTATGCGGCCCACAGCTACTGGATCGTCTTGACCATCGTCATCATTCTGCGCCCCACCTTCAGCATGACGCGCCAGCGCCGCGCCGACCGCATCATCGGCACCATCATCGGCTGCATCATCACGGCCATCGTGATCCGCTTCGTGCACAGCAATATCGTGCTGATGGCCATTTTATTCCTCTCCATCGTGGCCACGCCCACCTTCATCTATCTGCGTTACCGCTACACGGCGATTGCCGTGAGCCTGATGATCTTGCTGCAAATGCACCTGGTGGCGCCCAGCAACCCGAACCTCGTCAGCGAGCGCCTGATCGACACCCTGATCGGCGCGGCGGTGGCCACCGTGTTCAGCTTTGTGCTGGCCAACTGGGAATACCAGAGCCTGCCGCGCCTCGTGCGCCAGGTACTGAATGTGAACCTCAGCTATATGCAAGCCAGCTTCGCGCTGCTGCAGGGAAAATGCTTCGATGATTTCGCCTACCGCATCGAACGCAAGCGCTTGATGGACAGCCTGGCCGCGCTCAGCTCGGCGCTGGTGCGCATGCTCGATGAACCGGCCAGCAAGCAGCGGGCCGTGGAAGACATCAACCTGTTCATCGTGCAAAATTACTTATTGGTGGCCCACGTGGCGGCCCTGCGCTCTATCCTGGGGCGCCACGCCAGCCAGCTGCCCGTCACGCCCGTCAACGCCTTGCTCAGCCATAGCCACATGCAAGTGTGTCTGACCCTGTCGCGCGCGCTGGAGCAGCTCGATGACAAGGCCGCCATCAGCGCGCCGCTGGCCGCCCCTGCCGCGCCGCCCGTCAGCGACGTGGCCTGGTCGGGCTGGCCGCTGGTGCAGCGCCGTATTCGCCTGTTGCAGGCGGATGCGGACAAGATCGTGGTGCATAGCGCGGCGATCGTGCATATCGTCTCGCCGCGCACCTGACAAAAAGTCCATGGCGTTGTTGCCGCGCCTCGCCGTACATTCGTACTGCCTTCGGCACGGCGCCTAGCCCTGAACATGTTGTCAGCTGCTTTATCCAGGCTGGCCTGCCTTGGCAGGCCACTGATCACTACTTCAAATACCGTTCAAACCAGCCGATAGTACGTTTCTGCAAGTCGCGCTGGTGCTCGGGCTTGCGGAAGGAATGGCCTTCGCCGTCGTAGATGAACAGGCTGGACGGCACGCCCATGGCCCGCAAGCCGTGCCAGAATTCCAGCGACTGGGCGGCCGGCGTTTCCACGTCGCGCTCGCCCACGTAAATCAAGGTCGGCGTCTTCGCCGCCTTGATCGATTCGATGGGCGAAGCCTTGCGATACACGGCCGGGTTGTCATAGGCGGAGGCGCCAAAGAACGGGATCATCCACTGGTTGATGCCGTTCTGGCCGTAATAGCTGATCCAGTTCGACACGCCCGCGCCCGCCACAGCCGCCTTGAAGCGGTCGCTGTGCGTGACGCCCCACATGGTCATGAAGCCGCCATACGAATGGCCGATCAGGCCCAGGCGCTGGCCGTCGACGGGCGCCACTTTTTCCACGGCGTCGATGCCGGCCAGGATGTCGCGCCAGTCGCCGCCGCCAAAGTCGGCCATGTTGGCGCGTGTAAAAGCCTGGCCCTGGCCAAAGCTGCCGCGCGGATTGGGCAGGAAGACGAAATAGCCTTTTTGCGTCAATTCGTGGATCAGGGTGCTCGCCGCCACGTAACGGGGCGAGGCGGCCGCGCCGGGCCCGCCATGCACGTTGACGATCATCGGGTAGCGCTTGCCTGCGTCCGTCTTCAACGGCCCCAGCAGCCAGCCTTGCACCTTGTATTGCTCGTTGTTCCAGCCCACGTTCTGCACCGTCAACTGCGGCGCAAAGCCGTCATTGTCGCGCGTGATCTTTTTCAGCTGGCCCACCGGCCCCGCCACCAGGTAGCTGGCATGGGTAAAGTCTTCCTGCGCGGCAGCGGCCTGCAAACCATCGGCGCTGAAGGACAGACGGCCATCGCTGCCGCCGCTGCTGATCTCACCGAGCAGCACGGGCTGGGCCGGCCCCGTTTGCGCATCGACAGGCACCAGCGCCAGCTGCGAATCGATCAGGGCCGTCGCCAGCAAGCCGGCGCCGCGCCAGACGACGCCATTGAAGGTGCCGCGGTAATCGGGCGTGAGATTGCGCGGCGTGCCGCCGGCCAGCGGCACGGTATAAATATCGCCGCCGATGGAGCCGAAATCGCTCATCAGGCCGCCAATGAAGGCCACCGTCTTGCCATCCGGCGAGACGGACGGCAGGTTCAGCTGCATGGCCGGTGACGCGATCACGCGCAGGGCGCCCGTGTCCCCGTCAATATGGCTGAGTTTGGCAACCCACCAGTTGCTGTCGCCATTGCCCTGCGCGCTGGTGGCAACAAAGCCGCGGCCATCGGGCGTCCAGTTGTATTCATACACATAGGTGTCGGCGGGTGACAGCAGGCGCGGTTCGCCGCCGCTGGCCGGCACGACGGCGATGCGCTGGGCATCATCTTCGCTGCCCACCTCGCCCACCTGCCGCGCGCCCGCCTCCACGGCGCCGGCCAGCTTGCGCGCGCCCACCGTGGCCAGCAGCGCCAGTTGCTTGCCGTCCGGCGACCAGCGCGCCGTGCTGGCCACACCTTTGATACTCGTCAACACGCGCGCCTGTGCCTGCGTCATCGTGGCCAGGTACAGCTGCGCCGTGCCCGCCTTGGCATCGTAGCCGACAAAGGCCAGTTGCCGGCCATCGGGCGACCAGCTGGGCTTGTCATAGGAACATACGGCGCACGGGTCGAATTGCTGCACGATGGCGCCGTTGGCGGCGTCGCGCACGACGATGGCCGCATGCGGACGCTGCGGCTGTTCACCCACCTTGCTCGACTCGATGGCGGCGATGCGCTGGCCATTGGCCGACAGGGCCACGGCGCGGTAATCGCGCAATGCCGGCCCGCTGGCAGGCGCGGCTTGCGCCATGGTTCCCAGAAAGCTGCTTGCCAGCAAGCCGCAGGCGGCCAGATCAGTTATTTTCATCATGTAAATTCCGGTTAGAAATAAAAAAAACCGCCGGCAAGCGCGGCGGTTTTGGATGGAACAGGCTGCATTAGCGGGTCTTCTTGCCCAGGTGCGAATGCCGCATGCTGTACAGGAAATAGATGGCCACCGTGACCGCCATCCACACGCTGAACACGACAAACGTCGTATGCGGCAAATCGCGCATGATGTACAGGCAAGCCAGTACGCTCAGGCCCGGAATCACGTACGGCCCGAACGGCACGCTGAAGCCTTCGATGCGGTTGGCGCCCTGCTTGTGGCGCAGTACGGGCACGGCGATCGAAACCACCATGAACGCCGTCAGGGTGCCGATGCTGACCATGTCCCACAAATAGGTCGCATCGACGGAACCGGCCACCAGAGCCACCACCAGGCAGACGATGATGGTATTGCTGACCGGTACCAGGGTGCGCGGGTGGATCTTCTGGAACGATTTCGGGATCAGACCGTCGCGGCTGACGGCAAACAGGATGCGCGTCTGGCCGTAGATCGTCACCAGAGTCACGCTGAAGACGGAAATGACGGCGCCGGCTGACAGCACCAGCGCGGGCCAGGTCTTGCCCGTCACGTTTTGCAGGATCACCGCCAGGCCCGCTTCCTGGCCTTCGAACAATTTCGCCTGTTGCGCACCGAGGGCGGCCACGGCCACCAGCAAATAAAACACGGTAACGATCAGCAAGCCATACAGGATGCCGCGTGGCACATTGCGCTTGGGATCTTTCACTTCATCGCCCGCCGTCGCTACCGTATCGAGGCCGATGAAGGAGAAGAAGACGGTGCCGGCAGCAGCGGTGACGCCCGTCATGCCGGCAAAGCCCTTGCTATTGTCGGTATTAAAGAACGGTACGAAGTTGTCTGCATTAAAACCGGAAAAGGCAATGGCAATGAAGAACACCAGGATAGACAGCTTGATGATGACCATGATGGCGTTCATCAGCGCCGATTCCTTGGCGCCGCGCAGCAGCAAGAAACCGCACATGCAGATCAAAAAGATGGGCGGCAGGTTGATGTGGCCAGAGTGAAACTCCATGCCATGCGGACCGGAAACGATCATCGGCGTGCGCAGCATCTCGGGAATATGCCAGCCAAACGCGTTTTCCAGGAAGTTATTCAGGTAGGACGACCAGCCGATGGCCACGGCACTGCCCGCCAAGCCGTATTCGAGCAGCAGACAGGCGGCCATGATGAAGGCAAGAAACTCACCCACGGTGGCGTAGGCAAACGAATACGAGGAGCCGGAGGCGGGGATGCGGAACGACAATTCCGCATAGCACAAGGCCGTCAAGCCAGCCGTGATGGCGGCGATCAGGAAAGACAGGACGACCGAGGGGCCCGCCTTGGGCACGGCCTCGACCATGGTAAAGAAGATGCCCGTGCCGATGGTGGCGCCGACGCCGATCATGGTGAGGGAAAACAGGCCGATGGACCGGCTCAAGCCGCTGCTGCTGAGGCCTTCACCATATTCGACCGTGGTATCGATCGGCTTGGTGCGGCAGAGTTTCTGGACCAGGGTTTGGCTCACTAGACATCCTTTATGAGGCATACGTATTTTCGTACGACGGGTAAAAACAAATAGCGCTCCGGCCTTGAGTAACCCCCAATAAATTCTTGTGTTTTCTAGCTTCCATAAGTGGCGCGCTGCTGCGTTACCCATCGCTAGCAGTGCTCGCACTGCGTCGCGCCGGGCGCCTTGCATCACATCCACTTCTGTTTGCTATAAATTCACAATAATTTCTTGGCGATTACTTACCTGGCAAAAAACCGGAAAGATCGCGTCCATTTTCAAAACTAAGCGATTATAGGGCTTTCACCGGCTCAGCTAAACAGAACTTTGATGTAAGGAAACAACGCCAGGCGTGCGCCGCGAAACGCGCTTGGACGCTAGCGGGGCCTGGAATTGTCAATATGAAATAAAAAGCGCGCCGCTGCGGGGGCAGGGGCGCGCTTCTGGCTCAGATCAACGACGCTGGCTTACTTCTTGATGTGTGGCGCATCGGCCGCTGGCCAACCCGCTTCGTAGCCTTGCGGCACGTCATCGCGCTTGTCCTTGGGCGCCAGGCCCAGCGCGTAGTACAGCACCGTCAGCAGGATCAGCCAGGCCGGTCCCACCATCAGGGCGATCCGGGTATCGGGGAAATACGCCATCAGGCCGATCACCAGCGCCAGGAAAGCCAGCGAAATCCAGGAACCATACGGCGCGAACGGCATGCGGAAGGCCAGATTCTTGATTTCCAGCGGCGTCAAGGTCTTGCGGAACTGAATCTGCGTGACCAGGATCACGCCCCAGGTCCAGACGGCGCCGAAGGTGGAGATCGAAGTGACCCAGATAAACACTTTCTCCGGCACCATGTAGTTCAGCAGCACGCCCAGCAACAGCGCCACGACGGATACGAGGATGGCGCGGCGCGGCACGCCGCTGGCCGTCGTTTCCGCAAACGCCTTCGGGGCCTGGCCTTGCAGCGCCAGGTTGTACAGCATGCGGCCCGTGCTGAAGATACCGCCATTGCACGACGACAAGGCTGCCGTCAGCACGACGAAGTTGATGATGCCGGCGGCCGTTTTGATGCCCAGGCGTTCGAACGTCATGACGAAGGGACTGCCGGTGGTGCCGATTTCATTCCATGGGTAGATCGACAGGATGACGAACAGCGCGCCGACATAGAAAATCAGGATGCGCCAGAACACGGAATTGATGGCGTCGGGAATCGATTTCTTCGGGTTCGCCGCTTCGCCGGCCGTCAGGCCGATCATTTCCACGCCCAGGTAGGCAAACATCACCATCTGCAAGGACATCAATACGCCCTGCGCGCCATTCGGGAAGAAGCCGCCATGCGTCCACAGGTTCGAGATGCCGATGGCCACACCGCCGTTGCCGAGACCGAAGACAATCATGCCCGTGCCGCCGACAATCATCAGGATGATGGTGACGACCTTGATCAGGGCGAACCAGAATTCGAACTCGCCGTAGGCTTTCACGGCCAGCAGGTTGATCGCCCCCATGGAACCGAGGGCCGCCAGGGCCCAGATCCAGCGCGGCACGTCGGGGAACCAGATGCCCATGTAGATGGCGACGGCGGTAATTTCCGCGACACACGTGACCAGCCACAGGAACCAGTAGTTCCAGCCCGTCAGATAGCCTTGCAGGGGGCCCAGGTAATCCTGGGCATAGCGGCTGAAGGAACCGGCAACCGGGTTGTGCACGGCCATTTCGCCCAGTGCGCGCATGATCATGAAGATGACCGCGCCACCGATGATGTACGACAGCATGATGCCGGGACCGGCCATCTTAATGGCGTTGCCGGAACCCAAAAACAGGCCCACGCCAATCGCGGCGCCCAGCGCCATCAGGCGGATTTGCCGCTCGCCCAGGCCGCGGTGCAAGCCTTGTTCACTCGTTTTCATTACGTGTCTCCGTTTTTTTCTTGAATACACCGATCCCTCCACCCCAATGGCGGTTCCGCTCTTGCTGGAAAGGAGGAAAGGGCTAGCCGGCGGCAATCGCCGGCATGCTCATGTGTTCAGGCTACTGCGTCAGGCCAGTTCGGCGATCAGCTCGATCTCGACGCAAGCACCCAGCGGGATTTGCGCCACGCCAAAGGCGGAGCGGGCGTGCTTGCCGCTGTCGCCGAAGACTTCGACGAACAGTTCCGAGGCGCCATTGGTCACCAGGTGCTGTTCCGTGAAGTCGGCGGTGGAATTGACCAGGCTCATGACCTTGACGATGCGCTTGACCTTGTTCAAGTCGCCGCCGCATGCATCTTGCAGGGTGGCGATCAGTTCGATGGCGATGCCGCGCGCAGCGATCTTGCCTTCTTCCGTGGTGACGTCCTTGCCCAGTTGGCCAACCCAGACCTTGCCATCCTTCTTGGCCAGGTGGCCGGACAGGAAGACGGTGTTGCCTGTGCGGGCATGCATCACGTAGGCGGCAGCTGGGGCGGCGACGACTGGCAATTCAATGTTGAGGGCTTTGATTTTTTCGTAAAACGACATGCTATTTCTCCAAGAAAACAATATAAGCGAAACCAAAATTCATGCACGGCAGGGCACGCAGGATGACGCCCTGGCAGCGCGGTAGTGACCGACAACAGTGCCAGATTAAACGTCATCATATTGGTGAACCAGCAGTTTTAGTTCACAAATAGGCCCGGTTATTCAGTGGATTATACCGACAATCAAACAAAATTCAGCATCGGTTCATGAAGCATGCTCTACAGGCATCGAGCGTGACTTTTTTCATTAAATTATCACTTGTGCAATGTCAAGCCCTCGGGGTCAAGGTTTATCGCCTCCAAAAATGCCTGGTCGTGCGAAACCACAAGTAACGCCCCCTGGTATTGCAGCAGCATCTGCTCCAGCGCCTGCAGGCTGGCCAGGTCCAGATGATTGTCCGGTTCGTCGAGCAGCAGCAGTTGCGGCGGCGCCTGCGCATACAGCTCGGCCGCCAGCGCCACCTTCATGCGCTCGCCGCCGCTGAGCAAACGGCTGGGCATGGTGGCGCGCGCGCCGGCAATGCCCAGCAGCGCCAGCCGCGTGCGCAGCTCGCCTTCCGGCAAGATACTGTTGCGTGCCTGCAAGCGTTGCACGGCGCTGCACTCGCCGTCTTGCAGCCCAGCATGCTGGTCCAGCCAGGCCACCTGCGCATGGCAGCGCGGCTCGCCGCTGGCGGGCGCCAGTTGTCCGGCGATCACGCGCAGCAGGGTCGACTTGCCGCTGCCATTGTCGCCCGTCACGGCCAGGCGGCGCGGCCCGCTCAAGACCAGGTTCACAGGCTGCGCCTGGCCATGCGGCAAGACCAGCTCGCGCAGCTCCAGGATCAGCTTGCCGTTCGGCACGGCGCTCTCGGGCGCCAGCAGCAGCCGTTCGGCCTCGGGCGCACAGCGGGCGCTGGCATCCATCACGCGCTGCTGGCGCGCCTGCTGCGCCTCTTGCGCTCGCACGCGCAGCTTGCCCTGGCTATCCTGGCTTTTCTCCTTTTTCGCGTCGAGCAGCAGCTTGCTCTGGTTGCCTTCGCGCCCTTCCCTCTCGCCGCGTCCGACTCGGCGCTGCTGGCGCTCGGCGTGCTGTTGCGCTTCACGCTGTTCGCGTCGGGCACCAGCCTTTTCCGCCTGCAGGGCCGCAGTAAAACCGGCCTGTTCCAGCGCGCGCTGCTGCGCATATAGCGCGTAATTGCCGCCATAGCTGCGCAAGCCCTGCGGCGACAGCTCGGCGATTGCATCGACGTGCTCGAGCAAGCCGCGGTCATGGCTGATCAGCAGCAAGCCGCCCGGCCAGCGCGCCATCTGCGCCACCAGGCGGGCGCGCTGCCGCGTGTCAAGGTGGTTGCTCGGTTCATCGAGCACCAGCCAGTCCGCCTGCGACAGCCAGGCGCCCTGCAGCGCGATGCGCTGGCGTTCGCCGCCGCTCAGGCTGGCCGTTGATGTATCGGCATCGACATGGCGCAAATCGAGCGCATCGAGCGCCTGGCGCAATCGGGCCTGGGCATCCCAGCGTTCGCCCACCAGTGCATAGTCGGCCTCGTCGATGCTGCCGGCGGCGATGCGCGCCAGCGCGGCCAGCAAGTCGTCCATGCCGGCCAGCGCCGCCACCGTGCGATAGCGCTCCGGATCGAGCTCCTGCGCCACGTAATGCACGCTGCCGTCACAGCGCACGGCGCCAGAAGACGGCTGCGCCCGGCCTGCCAGCAGGCGCGCGAGCACGCTCTTGCCCACGCCGTTATCGCCGACGAGGCCGATACGTTGCGGGGCAAAAGAAAATTGCAAATCGGAAAACAAGGCGCGGCCATCGGGCAGCACAAAGGAAAGACGGTCGAGTTGCAGTAATGCGGACATGGATACTCCTTGAGCAAGGCTGGCGAATCCGCGCGGCGCAATGGCGCGCTGGCGGGATGGGCAAGGCCGTGCACAGCACGGCAGTATCAATGGCGCATGTCGAAGCGTCCTGGAGAAATGGATGAAGAAGCGTCAGTGTAGCAGACGAGACACGTTAGCGCTGGCCCAGGGTCGTGTCGCCGAACAGGTTCTTGTATTCGCGCGGCTGCGAACGCCAGTACTGCGGCGGCGCCGACACTTGCGCGCCCAGCTGGGCCGCCGCATGCCAGGGCCAGCGGGGATCGAACAGGATGGCGCGCGCCAGCGCCACCATGTCGGACTGACCGTTGGCAACGATGTCTTCCGCCTGCTGCGCTTCCGTAATCAAACCCACACTGATGGTGGGCAAGCCGCTGTCGCGCTTGATGCGTTCGGCAAACGCCACCTGGTAGCCGGGTCCCACGGGAATCTGTTGCTGCGGCGAAATGCCGCCGCTGGAGACGTGGATGAAGTCGGCACCGCGCTGCTTGAGTTCCTGCGCGAAACGCACGCTTTGTTCGATTTCCCAGTCACCCTCGACCCAGTCGGTGGCGGAAAGGCGCACGCCCACGGCCATGCTGGCGGGCACGGCGGCGCGCACGGCTTCATAGACTTCCAGCGGAAAGCGCATGCGATTGTCCAGGCTGCCACCATACGCATCGCTGCGCTGGTTGGACAGGGGCGACAGGAATTGGTGCAGCAGATAGCCATGCGCCGCATGCAGTTCGATGCCCTCAATACCGAGCGCATGCACGCGCTGGGCAGCGGCGACAAAGGCGCCCTTGATTTGCAGCAAACCCATCTCGTCCAGGGCGAGCGGCACGGTTTCGCCCGGCGCGTGGGCGATGGCCGAAGGCGCCACCGTTTGCCAGCCGCCGTCGGCCAGATGCACGCAGGTGCCGCCCTGCCACGGCGCACGGCTCGACGCCTTGCGTCCCGCATGGCCCAGCTGCACCACCAGCGGAATCGGCGCGTGGCGGCGGATCGCCTGCACCACCTTGGCCAGCGCCGTTTGATTCGCGTCCGACCACAGGCCCAGGTCGTCGGCCGAGATACGTCCCTCGGGCGAGACGGCCGTCGCTTCCGTCATCAGCAAGCCCGCACCGGACAGGGCCAAATGGCCCAGGTGGATCATGTGCCAGTCGGTGGCATTGCCGTTGTCGGCCGAGTACTGGCACATGGGCGCGATGGCGATGCGGTTGGCCACGTGCAGCGGCCCCAATGCAAACGGCGTGAATAGCTGGCTCATGGCGGACTTTCGGAAAAGGGGAAGCACCGATTCTACTGTGCTTTGGAAAGTGCGGCTTACACCTGCTTACGTTTGATACAGCGCAAGGGCTAGCCTTGGGCAGGCGGGGCCGCTAACCTGGACACATCAACAACACCCGCAATACCACTCCAGGAGAACACATGAACACGACGACTACCGCCAGCCGCATCCACCCCTTGATGGCCGGCGCCGCCATTTCCGTGACGGTCCTGTGCCTGGTGGGCGCGGCGTCCATCGCCGGCATCCTGCCCAATTCGCGGGCGAATGTACCTGCCGTACCTGCCGACGTGGCCGCCATGACGCCGGCGAACGCGGCAGCCTTGGCAGCGCCCGTGGCCGCTCCCGTGGTGGCACAAGCCGCCCCCGCTCCGGCGCCGGCACCCGTCGTGCACAAGCGCGTCGTGCACCATACGCAAGTGGCCCAGGCGCGTCCTGCCTACCGTGACAACAACGATGGCTACCGCGAGACGGCCTACCGCGAACCGGTCCGCCAGCAGCAGCCTGCGCCGGCGCCGGCACAACCGAACTACGTGGGCATCGGCACGGGCGCCGTCATCGGCGGCTTGATCGGCAATCAGGTCGGTGGCGGCCGCGGCAAGGCGCTGGCGACGGTGGCCGGCGTGATCGGCGGCGGCATGCTTGGCAATGCGGTGCAAAACCAGGTTCAGCAGCAACCGCAGCAATAATCAGTCTCAGTCGTACGGGCCAAGATAATCGAGCTTGCCCACGGCCACGCCATTGTTGCGCAGGATGGCGTGGACCATGGAGACGTGGAAATAGAAATTCGGCAAGGCAAAGCTGAGCAGGTAATCGTCGCCCGAGAATTTTGTCCCCTCGTCTGTCCAGTTCAGCACGACTTCCTTCTGCGCGCTGCCCGCCATCTGGCCCGCATTGACGCTGTCGATATAAGCGATGGTGTTGGCGATGCGTTCCTGTAACTGCTCGAACGACGCTTCATTATCCTCGAACTTCGGCGCCGGCACGCCGCTCAGGCGCTCGACCGACATCTTCGACGTATCGCTGGCGCGCTGCACCTGCGCCGTCAAGTCCAGCATGTCGGGCGCCAGCTGCGCACCCAGCAAAATCTCGGGCACGATGCCATCTTCCTCGACATGCGCTTGCGCTTTTTCCAGCAGGGCCGAGACGACCCGCAAGCCGCGGATGAAGACGGGGATGGTTGCCTGATACATGGACACGGACATGGGGAACTCCTGATAGTGAACGATGAGTCAGTGTACCCGAGGCGCTGTCTTCCGGCAGCGCGCACAATGCCACTCCTGTGCGTCAGCGCACGGAGCGGCGCGGTTCATCCTACTTTTCCAGATTCACCTTGCCATCCGGCGCATGAGCGGGCTGTTCGGCTGGTTCCGGTTGCAGTTCTGGCTGCGGCTTGTCCTTGCGCTTGCCGCCGAAAAACTTGACGATGGCCGCACCGGAGCCGACCACGGCCAGGATCAGCACTTTCTTGAAGGCCAGCAGCAGCGCCAGCAGTTTGCCGAACAGGCCCAGCTTGCTGGCCACGCCACCGGCCACCAGCGCCGCCAGGCCGTATTCGGCCACCTTGTCCGTCTTGCTGTCGAAATCCGTGTAGCGGTTACCGTCGGTAAATTCCGTGAACGCCGTCACTTGCTGCATCTCTTTCTTGATCGCCTCGATCTGCTGCATGCTGGCAATCGCATTCAAGTTCAGTACGCCTTCGCGCCCCAGCACGCGCACGTTGTAGTTCAGCGAGTGTTCGCCGCCATCGACCATCAAATCCTTGGCCCAGTACAGCTTGTGCGTATCCTTGGCATAGCTGGGTTTTTCCGCCCAGCCCATCAAATGGATGCCGGGATAACCCTGCTTCTTGCGCTCCGCATTATTTTCCAGCACGGACGCCTGCATATCCTTGAGCAATTCGTCGTATTTGATGCTGTCCGCATCGTCATCCTTGATGTGCCCTTCCTTTTCATACGTGACGATCACGCCCCAGCTATCGCGCTCGAGCACGCTGGTCTTGGCAGGCACGATCATGCCCAGCGATTCCATGCCCGGCGGATTACCCCAGGCATCGACCAGCACGCGCTCGGCGTCCGTCGGCGACAGGTAACGGAAGTTGGCGGGCAAATCCAGGGTGGCGATGCCGCCCGGCAAGGTGATCTTGCCGCGCTGCAGGTGCAACTGGGCGAGGAATTGCTCGGCCGTCATTTCCGGTGCGGCGGCCTTCTCATCGGCAGGGGCGGCAGCCGTGAGGCCGGAGAGGGTCAGGCACAGCAAGGCTGTCAGCAGGCGTTTCAACATGATCGGTCCAAAAAATTGCAAAGGGTAAATATTTTAAACCAATCAATTGCCTAATGGATAATTATTTCTGTGCGGCATTTTTTATGAAAAAAGCGCCAGGCGGGCTTCCCCGGCTGGCGCCTGATACTGGATCATCGCTGGACAATCACGCCACGCGCACCACCATCAAACCGGCGCGCAAGCCCACCCGCACATCGGGGTTCGGGAACACCACCAGCTCTTCCGCGTGCTGCACCGTGTAGACGTGGTCGCCATCGCTGGCGATCACGGCGTGCTGCGGCAGGGAGGTGAAATTCTGCGTGCCGCGATCGAAGGCCATGCGGAATTCCTCGCTGTGCTTGATGATTTCCTGCGCCACCTTGAACACATGCGGTTGCGCCTTGACGGGCTGCGCGGGCAAGCCGCGCAACAGGCCGTCCAGCGCCCGCGACACATCGTCGAACAGCGATAAATCGTTCTGCCCCAGGGTACCCACGCGGCCCAGTTCCACAGTGCTGGCGGCCGCGCCGCAATGCTCGGCCGAATAATAACTGTAGGTGCCGGCCGACTGCGGGTTCATGATGATGGCGCCGATGGCCGCCTGGCCCAGCCAATCGATCAGCTGCGCCTTGGCCTCGTCGGCCACCAGGTCCGGCACGATGGCAAACGTGGGGTACACGGAAGGCCGGATGGCCGTGTGCAAATCCAGGTGCCAGCGCACGGAACCGGCCGCGTCAAAGAACGCTTTGGTCGCGGCGATCATTTCATCGGCGCGCGCGCTTTCCGCCGCTTGCGCCAAGCTGCCCCGCACGGGGCGGAACATGCGATTGAGGTCGGCGTCGATGAAACGCTTGCCGGCCCGGATCGCGTCGACATTGCCCACGCAGACGAGCAGGTCGACGGCCAGCTGCGACGCATCGCGCGACAGCGCGTCGAGCAGATGCGCCAGCACTTCGATCGGTCCCGTCTCGTCGCCATGCACGCCGACAGAAACGGCCACGCTGGGGCGGCCCTTATCGGCTTGCGGCTTGACCACTTGCAGCATGCCGGGCGCCGGCAAGGCCACCGTGAAACCGGCGTTGGCGAACAGCTGCGCCACGCCGCTGAAATCGGCCTGCGCCAGCGCCTGCACGGCTGGCGGCAAGCCGCCAGCGCCCTGTACTACCTGGGTTACTACTTGCGTTGCTTCTTGCGTCATTACACCGCCGCTTCCGCTGGGGTTTTCGCCGTGATTTTATTCACAGCTTCCGACAAGGTCCACACGTCCAGCATGGCTTGCTCCAGTTCCGTCGCCGCCACATAGGCCGACAGGCCCAGCGCGCCCGTCACCGCATCGACGGCCTGGCCCGCATTGCCTTGCTCGGCGCGCGCCAGCACCTGCGTCAGCAGACGCTGTTGCGTGCGGCGCAGGGCTTGCTGCGCGTAGTTGCGCAACTGTTCCTGCGACTTGCCTTGCGCGGCCAGCTTCAGGCCACGCTCCAGGGTATCGATGCCCGCCTGGCTGCGCAGCGCCAGGCCCACTTGCAGGAACGCCGCCAGGTCCATTGAGGCAGGACGCGGCACGGACAGGGCCGGGAACAGGAAGCCGGCAACGACTTCCAGCGCATCGACCGCATCCCACGCTTGCACGAAGGCCGGCGTCAAGCCCGGCACCAGCGCCGCTTCCGACTTGATGCCGACGGCTTTCAGCAGCTCGCGCTTCGATTCCGCGCCAAACAAACGCGTGAGTTCGGCCAGTCCCGCGCCGCGCAATTGCTCGGCCGGCACGGACAGCACGCCGGCGATCATCGTTTGCTGCAGCACGCGCGTTTGCGCATCGACCTTGATCGACACGTCGCGCGGCACCGTCAAGGCGTCCGCATCGAGCGCGTCGAACACGGGCGCCAGGTTCAGCGCCACCCAGGCCTGGCCCCAGGCCAGGATCACGGCCGACTCGTCCACGCCGTGTTCGGCCGCCAGGTTGCGGATCATCAGCGGGCCGCAGCGGTTGATCACTTCATTGGCCAGCACGGTCGCCAGGATGGCGTTGGCCAGCGGGTGGTCGAGCGCCGAACGGGTTGCCACCAGCAACGATGGGAAGTAGGGTTTGAGCACCGGCTCGGCCCACGTTTCGTCCGTCAGCGGCAGGGCGGACAGGATGCGCTTGAAGCGGTTCTTCACGTTGGCGATCACCACCGCCAGTTCCGGCGTGGTCAAGCCCCGGCCATCTGCCTTGCGACGCGCCAGTTCGGCCACCGACGGCAGTTGCTCGAGTTCGCGCGACAGGGCGCCTTCTTCTTCCAGGCTGGCGATCAGGGCGGCATAGCCATCCTGCACGGCGCTTTCGCCTTGCGCCTGCAATTCGCGCACCAGCAAATGCGTCTGCTGCGTGTTGTCGCGCAAGACCAGGCGCTCGACGTCGTCCGTCATCGCATACAGCTCGCGGTTGCGTTCCGCTTCCGTCAGCTTGCCCGCATTGACTTCCACGTCCAGCCAGATTTTCACGTTCACTTCATGGTCCGAGCAATCGACGCCGGCCGAATTGTCGATCGCATCGGTGAAGATGCGTCCGCCCGCCAGCGCGAACTCGATGCGGCCCGCTTGCGTCGCACCGAGGTTGCCGCCTTCGGCCACGACCTTGACACGCAGCTCATTGCCATTGACGCGGATATGGTCATTCGCGCGGTCCTTCACCTGTGCGTGCGTCTCGGTCGAAGCCTTGATGTAGGTGCCGATGCCGCCGTTGTAGAACAGGTCCACCGGGGATTTCAGGATGCGGTGCATCAGTTCTTCCGGTGCCAGCGAGGTCTCCGTGATATCGAGCGCGGCGCGGATCTGCGGCGACAGCTCGATCGTGCGGGCGGAACGCGGATACACGCCGCCGCCATTTGATATCAAGTCCTTGTTGTAGTCGTCCCACGACGAGCGCGGCAAGGCGAACAGGCGCGCGCGTTCCTCGAACGAGACGGCGACGTCCGGTGTCGGGTCGAGGAAGATATGACGGTGGTCGAATGCGGCCACCAGTTTCAGCTGGCGCGACAACAATACGCCGTTGCCGAACACGTCGCCCGACATGTCGCCCACGCCGACCATGGTGATCGGGGTGGTGTTCAGGTCGTGGTCCATTTCATAGAAGTGGCGCTTCACGGCTTCGAATGCGCCCTTGGCCGTGATGCCCAGTTTCTTGTGGTCGTAGCCGTTCGAGCCGCCCGAGGCGAACGCGTCGCCGAGCCAGAAACCGCGCTGCACGGCGATGCCGTTGGCAATGTCCGAGAACGTGGCCGTGCCCTTGTCGGCAGCGACCACCAGGTACGGGTCGGCGTCGTCGAAGCAGACGGTATCGACTGGCGGGACGATATTGCCCAGCGAACGGTTGTCCGTCACTTCCAGCAGGCTGGAAATGAACAGGCGGTAGACGGCTTCGCCTTCGGCCGCGATGGTTTCGCGCACGGCGTCCTTCGGCATCATCTTGCAGACAAAACCGCCCTTCGCGCCGGCCGGCACGATGACGGCGTTCTTGACCATCTGCGCCTTGACGAGGCCCAATACTTCGGTGCGGTAGTCTTCCATGCGGTCGGACCAGCGCAAGCCGCCGCGGGCGACAGGGCCGCCGCGCAGGTGCACGCCTTCGAAGCGGCGCGAGAACACAAAGATCTCGCGGTAAGGACGCGGTTCCGGCACCAGCGCCAGGCTGCTGGTGTCGAACTTGAAGATGATCTTGTCGCCTTGTTGATTGTTCTGGAAGTAGCTGGTGCGCAGGGTGGCCGCCATCAGGTCGGCCAGCGCGCCAAGGATTTCCTCGGTATCGGCATGGTTCACGGAAGGCAGGCCCGCCTTGATGGCGGCGATTGCCTCCAGGGCGGCCGCGTGCTGCGCGTCGGACAGCGAAGGATCGAAGCGCTGCAGGAAGGCTTCGACCAGGGCTTTGACCAGGGCTGGCTGCTTGCGCAGGCTCTCGGCGATGTAGCGCACCGAGAAGCGGCTGCCCGTCTGGCGCCAGTAGCTGGTGTAGGCGCGCACCAGCTGCACTTCGCGCGTCGACAAGCCGCCTTCGATGACGAGGCCATTCAGGCGGCCATCTTCGGCCGTGTCGTTGAACAGGGCGGCAAACAGTTCCTGCGCCACGGCGACGACGGATGGCTGCGCCAGTTTCGCCGCGCTGGCGGCATCGACCGTCAGGCTGGTGATGAAATAGCGCGTGCCGTCGGACAGCGAAACCGAATACGCCTGTTCGCGGTCGATGGCCACGCCCGCATTGTGCAGGGCCGGCAAAATGGTCGACAGCGGCGGCACCTTGTTGGCCGAGTACAGGCGAATCGTGGTCACAAAGCCCGTCTCGATGCGCACCGCCACATGCGCCGGATCGGTATTGCGCAGGATGGTGTCGAGGTCGCGGAAGGCGACGGCCGGCGCGGTGGCGGCCACGTAGTCGAGCGGCAAGGTGGCGCAGAGTTTGCGCAGGCTGGCGCGCAGGGCCACGTCGGGCACGGCGTCGGCCACGGCGGCAAAGCCGTTATGCCAGCCATCGAGCACGCCCAGGAGCGGCTGTTCGATATCCGTTTCCAGGTCCAGCGGGTAGCGCGCGGCGTGGGCGATCAGGTAGACGCGCGCCAGGGGGCCGTCGGCCACCAGGGTTTGCGTGCTCACGTGCGTGGCGCCGGAACTGGCTTGCAGGGCTTTTGCCAGGCTCGATGCGACGCTGGCGCTGTAGCGCTCGCGCGGCAGGTAGACCAGCACGTTCAGGTGGCGCGCGTACACGTCGCGGCGCGCGAAGACCTTGGTGCGCGGCTGCTTGTACAGCGAAACGACGGAACCGCACACTTGCGCCAGCCAGTCGAGGTCCGCTTCCAGCGCTTCCGTGCGCGGCAGGGATTCGAGGATTTCGCGGAATTTCTCGGCACGGAAGCCTTGCTGGCGCACGCCGGCCAGGCTCAGTACCTTGGCCACGCGGCCGCGCGCAAACGGCAGCGCCGCCAGCGGGGTGGAATTGCCGGCGCGGGTGAACAGGCCGACGAAGCAATGCTCGCCCAGGATCGCGCCTTGCGCATCCATGTCGCGCACGCCGATGAAGTCGAGCTGCTGGTCGCGGTGCAAAGTGCCCGCCACGTCGGCCTTGACGATGGACAGCGCCGAGTCGCGCTTGGCCAGGGTGTCGAAGTCGCCCGGGATATTCGCCAGGCAGGTGCCGTACACGGGGTGCGCCGTATCCTGCAGCACGCCGACACGGCTCGGGATGTCGCGTTCGAGTTCGCGCACGCCCGGCTTGACGCGGTAGTAGGCGTAGCCGAACACTTCAAAGCCGCCGCTGCGCGCCCATTCCAGGAAGGCGGCCACTTCCGCGCCCTCTTCGCCATGCTGCGCTGCGGCCGTGGCGACGGCGGCCAGGCGCTCGCTCATGGCGGCGGCATCGCGGCGCACGACGGCAGCGTCACGCGCGACCGTCTCCAGGGCGGCGACCAGCGCGGCCAGGGCTTGCGGCGCCAGCTCTTCGTCGAGCAGCACCAGCACATACGATTCGAGCGGATCGCCCGGCTGGCGCACCGCTTCGACGCTGCCATCAAGAGCGCGGCGCACGGGCAGCACGGTATTCATCACGCCGCGCACGGCCAGGTGCTGGCGGCGCATGGCCATGACGATGGAGTCGACCAGGTAGGGCATGTCTTCGTTCAGGATCAGCAAGGCGCTCGCCATGCCGCCACGGCCATCCGCATAACGCAGGGTGGCGATTTGGCAGCCGCTGCCGGTGCGCTTGGCCGCTTGCGTGAAGCCGTCGACCAGCACGGGCGCCAGGCTGTCGGGCGCGATGTCGGCCAGGTCTTCGGCGTCGAGCGAGTCGAGCCATGCCTGCACCAGCTGCACGACAGGCGCTGCCGCCTTGCCCGCATTGCCAGCCGCGTTAATCAGCTCCAGCGTTTGTGTACGCAAATCTTGTGGCGTGTGATTCATCTTGCATCTCCATTACGGTAATGTGAATGTCCAACGCTGTCGTTCGGGCTTGTGGCTGGGCGGCAGCGGTGTCAAGAGACGGGGGTCGCCCGTCCAATTCTGTCTGTGCTACGGATAGTCTGTCTCGGATTTTTTCTGTGTGTTTTTCTATCGCCTACAAGTCGTACAATCCAGGTAAGTTGAGGATGATCGTCAATTCTTCAAGCGCCGCATGCACTTCCAGCGCCAGCTGCGGGTCGGCCAGGTCGCCCGGCTCCAGATGGTCGCGGTAGTGCTTTTCCACCCACTGCACCAGCCGATGGTACAGCGTTTCCGTCATGATCACGCCCTGGTGCATGGCGCGCGCCTCGGTTTGCGTCAGGGCCACGCGCAAACGCAGGCAGGCGGGCCCGCCGCCGTTGCGCATGCTCTGGCGCAAGTCGAAATGGATCAGTTCATCAATCGGTCCACCGCTGGCCACCAGGCCTTCCAGGTAGCGCGACACGGCGCGGTTTTCCTGGCATTCCTGCGGGATCACCAGCGCCATCTTGCCGCCCTCTTTCGTCAGCAGCTGGCTGTTGAACAGATAGCTGCTGACGGCGTCCGCGATCGGCACCTGGCCCGTGTCCACCCGCAAGGCTTGCAGTTCCGCCCCGGTGCTGGCGACGGCGCGGCGCAGCTGCGACAGGCTTTCCCCTTCATCGGCAAACGCCTGCTCGTGATAGAACAGCACATTGCCATTGCCCACGGCGATGACATCGTTATGGAACACGCCCTGGTCGATCACTTCCGGATTCTGCTGCACGTACACGGTGCGCCTCGCGTCCAGGCCGTGCAATCGCGCCACGGCTTGCGACGCTTCCAGGGTCTGGCGTGCCGGATAGCGTTTCGGCGACGGCGCGGAAGGATCGAACTCCACGCGACCATACACGAACAATTCAACGGACGGCGCGCCGTGGTTCGCGCCCAAACGCGTGTGGTTGGCCGCGCCCTCGTCGCCGAAGGCGGGCGTCGACGGCAGCGCGTCGTGCACGGCGAAGTGCTGCTCGTCGCTGAAAATGGCGCGCAGGCTGCGCGCCGACTGCGCGTGCTCGAAGGCGCGGTGCAGCTTGTTATTCAGATTGGCGGCCGTAAAATGCACGCGGCCATCCTGTGTGTCCACCGATGGGCTGACCGTGGCGGCATTCGCCGTCCACATGGGCGAGGCGGAGTACGCGCAGGCCAGGATGACGGGCGACTCCTGGTAGGCGCGCGCCAGCACCTCGGCGTCCGTCCCCGTGAAACCGATAGCGCGCAGCAGGCGGAAATTCGGCCGGTCCTGCGGCGGCAGCAAGGCTTGCGCAAAGCCGCGCGCGGCCAGGGCGCGCATCTTGGCCAGGCCCTGCAAGGCGGCCTGCTTCGGATTCGAAGCGCTTTTCACATTGCTGAACGAGGCCACGTTGCCGAACGACAGTCCGGCATAGTTATGCGATGGCCCGACCAGGCCGTCAAAATTGTATTCGCGCGTGCTGTGCATGGGAGTTCCTTAAAAATTCAGGCCGGGCGACAGCTTGGCCGGCAGTTCCAATACGCTGTTCTCGATCGAAGCGACCGGGTAGGCGCAGTAATCGGCCGCGTAATAGGCGCTCGGACGGTGGTTGCCCGACTTGCCGATGCCGCCGAACGGCGCCGTGCTGGCCGCGCCCGTGGTGGGACGGTTCCAGTTGATGATGCCGGCGCGCGCGCGCACCTGGAAGGTTTGCCACAGGGCCGCATCGTCGGACAAGAGCGCCGCGGCCAGGCCGAATTCGGTGGCGTTGGCAACCTTCAGGGCAGCATCGAAATCGGCCACGCGGATCACCTGCAGCAGCGGGCCGAACCATTCCTCGTCGGGGATGCCGACAGCGTTGGTAACGTCGACGATGCCGGCCGTGACAAAACCCGCCTCGGGATTCAACTGGCGCATCTGCAGCAGGGCCGTGCCGCCCTTGGCCACCATGTCCGCCTGCGCCTGCACCAGGCGCGCGGCCACGGCACTCGAGACAACGGGTCCCATGAATGGCTGCGGCTGCGCATCGGACGCGCCGATGCCCAGTTTCGCCGCCACTTCCACCAGGCGCACGACGAAGGCGGCGCCGGCGGCGTTATCCTGCACCACCAGGCGGCGCGCGCAGGTGCAGCGCTGGCCGGCGGAGACAAAGGCGGAGAAGATCGCGTGGTGCACGGCGGCGTCCACGTCCTTCACGTCCCATACGACGAGGGCGTTGTTGCCGCCCATTTCCAGCGCCAGCATCTTGCCCGGCTGGCCGCCGAACTGGCGGTGCAGGCTGATGCCCGTCTGGCAGGAACCCGTAAACAGCACGCCGTCGAGGTGGGCATTCGCGCCCAGCGCCACGCCTGTGTCGCGTCCGCCATTGACGAGGTTGACGACGCCGTCCGGCAAGCCTGCCTGCTGCCATAGCTGCACGGTTTTGATGGCCGTGCGCGGCGCATATTCGCTGGGCTTGAAGACGATGGTGTTCCCGGCGATCAGGGCCGGCACGATGTGGCCGTTCGGCAGGTGGCCCGGGAAGTTATACGGCCCGAAGACGCCGAACACGCCATGCGGGCGGTGGCGCAGCACGGCGTCGCCGTCGGCGATCCTGCTTTGCGTGATGCCCGTGCGCGCGTGGTACGACTGCACCGAGATATCGATCTTGTTGGCCATGGTGGCCACTTCCGTGCGCGACTCCCACAACGGTTTGCCCACTTCTTCCGAAATCAAGAGCGCCAGCGCTTCCGCATGTTCCTTGAGCAGCTCGCGGAAGCGTACGCAGATGGCGATGCGCTCTTCGACGGGCGTATCGGCCCATGCTTCGAAGGCGGCGCGGGCGGCCTGGCAAGCCTCTTCGACCTGTGTTGGCGTCGTTTCCAGGCTGGCCCAGGTCTGCTTGCCGTTCGACGGATCGATGGTAACGAGTTCGCGGCCCGTGCCCGGCAGCCAGGCGCCGTTGATGAAGTTCGATTGCGTGGTATTCACATTAGACATGGGGATGCTTCCTCGGG
Organism: Janthinobacterium sp. BJB304; assembly: GCF_002735765.1. Lineage (NCBI taxonomy): Bacteria > Pseudomonadati > Pseudomonadota > Betaproteobacteria > Burkholderiales > Oxalobacteraceae > Janthinobacterium > Janthinobacterium sp. BJB304. Next base: position 43,551 of record NZ_PDZN01000024.1, on the reverse strand, counting down.
TTGAGTGACAAGGTGCGCACGGTGTCGCCGTTGCGGCAGCGCAGCAGATGCAGTTCATCGTCGTCCAGCGCGATCTTGCCGCTGTGCGGGTTGGCGCTGGTGACGATCATGCGGAAATCTTTCAGGTCGGTGTTCGACACCAGGTAAGGCTCGGCCTGGGCGGCGTCGCCGCACGCTTCAGGCGCAGCTTCGGCGTCGAGCACGGCCGGCATGCTGTCGCGCATGGCGCGCAGTTCGGACACGCGCGCCTGCAGCACGGGACCGGCGTCGAAGATGTCGACATAGCCTTCGAAGTGCAAGCCTTCCTGTTCCAGCAGGCGGCGCGCGGGCGCCGTGCTCAGATGCACCTTGCCGATGACTTCCTGCGCCTCGTCGGGCAGGTAGGCCACGTACATGGGCTGGCGCGGCATCAGTTCGGCGATGAAGGATTTTTTACCGAGGCTCGTCAGATCGTCGACGTGGTGGAAATCCATCTTGAAGAAGTGGCGGCCCAGGCCTTCGTAGAACGGCGAGCTGCCGTCCGGCGCCTGGTAGCCGCGCATTTCGGCGATCAGCTTTTCCGTAAACAGGTGCGGGAACTGGGCGATGAACAGAAACCGGCTTTTCGACAGCAGCTTGCCGTTGTTGCCGCTGCGGTAATCGGGGTGCAGGAACAGCGAGCACAGTTCCGTGCTGCCCGTCAGGTCGTTCGACAGGTACAAGGTTTCCATGCGCGTAAACACATCGAGTTCGCGGCTGGAATGGACCAGGGTGCCGATGCGGTAGTTATAGAACGGTTCGTCCAGGCCCACGGCGCCCTTGATGGCGCATACGCCGGCCAGGCGGCCCGTGTCCGTATCCTCCATGACAAACATGTAGTCGCGCTTTTCGGGCGCGATGGTTTCGGCGAACGAGGCGCAGGCAATCGCCAGACGGTCGCCCAGCATTTTCATGTCCGGCTTGAGGGTGGTCATGCCCGTGCCGACCTGGCTAGCCAGGCCATACAGGGCATCGAGGTCATTGGCGTTGATGGCGCGTACTACTAGCATAAAATTAACTCCCTTAGATACGCACGCAAATGACGCTGTCGCCTTCGGCCACGGCCAGCGCCTCGAGCAGGTCGGCCGGCAAGCCGATGCTGTCCTGCGCTTCGAGCGCATCGCAGGCAAAGGTCACGGCGCGGAAATTGCGCTCGGCGCCGGAAGCGACCGCGTAATTGACTTTCAGGCCCGTGCGGCTGGGCGTGACGCCTGCGACGACGCGGCGCGTGAGCGAGCCCGTAAACGAGCGCAGCGCATGCTTGTGCGCCTGCAGGATCGGGCCGCCATCGAAGATGTCGATGTAATCGTCGGCTTCAAAGCCTTCTTCCGTCAGCAGATTGAACGCCAGTTCGCCGCTCGGGTGGATCTGGCCCATGGCCGCCTGCGCGTCGCCGGGCAGCAGCGGCACGTACACGGGGTAGTGCGGCATCAGTTCGACGATCAGGGTGCGGTTGCGTGCACCGCCGATGACTTTTTCGGCATCGAGGAAATCCATCTGGAAGAACTTGCGGCCCAGCGCATCCCAGAACGGCGACTGGCCGTTGGCGTCGGTGATGCCGGCCAGCGGCACGAAGAAGCGGTCACCGAAGCGGTGCGGCGCCAGCACGGCGAACAGCAGCCGCGCGCGCGACAGCAGGGCCGCTTCCAGGCCCGCCTGCTCCATATTGCGCACAAAGAAGCCGGACAGCTGCGAGTACGCCGTCAACTCGGAACACAGGGTCAGCGCATGCACGCTGTGGCTGATGTTCAGGTCGCGCGAGACTTGCTGGATGACGTCGTTGCGAAAGGAAAAATAAGTGCCGTTCGAGCCGGCCGAGGCGAAGATGGCGGCCGTGCCGGCAATGCTCTTGTCGAGCAGGGATTCAAGCACGAAGAGGTACGACTCTTCGCTGGGGATGTCGACATGGGCGGCAAACGAGGCAATGGAGCGCTCGACGGAGGCGGCGATTTTCTCGCGCGTCTTCGGCAGGGTATGGACACCCGGCATGGTTACCGCGGCCAGCGCTTCGAGGGCTGCAATATCCGCAATTTCTACCGGACGGACAACATACATGGGTACTCCTTCAATGCTGACGATGCTGGGGGCAGAACCAAGCCGGCCCGCAGCAAAGCGGCGGGCCGGTGATCAAACAGGGAGCGAGGCTAGCCTCAGGCTTTCAGCATGCCGTCGATGGCGGCGCGCAGCAAGCGGCCCGCTTCGGCAATCTGCTCGTCCGAGACGATCAGGGCCGGTGCCAGGCGCACCACGTCCATGCCGGCGATCAGCACCATCAAGCCTTGCGCTTCGGCCGCTTTCTGGATGTCTTTCGCGCGGCCCTTGAAGGCATCGCTGACTACCAGGCCCAGCAGCAAACCGCTGCCGCGCACGATGGAGAACACTTGCGGGTAATCCGTAATCAAGCCTTGCAGCATGGCGATGGTGTTGACGCTCGCTTCTTTCACGCGCGCCAGGAACGCTGGCGTGTTGATCGTGTCGAGCACGGTCAGGGCCACGGTGGCGGCCAGCGGATTGCCGCCATAGGTGGTGCCGTGGGTGCCGACGGCCAGCGTTTGCGCCAGTTCATTCGTGGTCAGCATGGCACCGATCGGGTAGCCGTTGCCCAGCGCCTTGGCGGCAGTCAGGATGTCCGGCGTGACGCCGTAGCCCATGTAGGCGAACAACGCGCCAGTGCGGCCCATGCCGCTCTGGACTTCGTCGAAAATCAAGAGGGCGCCGGTCTTGTCGCACAGGGCGCGCAGCTCCTTGAGGAATTCCGGATTGCCAGGCACCACGCCGCCTTCGCCTTGTACCGGCTCGACGATCACGGCGCACACGTCATCGCCGATGGCGGCGCGCGCCGCTTCGATGTCGTTGTAGGCGATGTGGTCGATCGACGGCGGCAGCGGCTCGAATCCTTCCGTGTACTTGGCCTGGCCGCCGACGGACACCGTAAACAGGGTGCGGCCGTGGAAAGAGCTGAAGCACGAGATGATGCGCGACTTGTGCGCGCCGAACTTGGTGTGCGCGTACTTGCGCGCCAGCTTCAGGGCCGCTTCGTTGGCTTCCGCGCCCGAGTTGCAGAAGAAGGCGCGGTCGGCGAAGGTCGCTTCCGTCAGGGCCAGCGCCAGGCGCAGCACAGGCTCGTTCGTATAGCCGTTGCCCAAATGCCACAAATTATTGATTTGCTTGGTCAGCACGTCGACCAGGGCCGGATGGCAGTGGCCCAGGCTGTTGACGGCGATGCCGGAGGTGAAATCGAGGTAATGCTTGCCTGACTGGTCCCACAGATCCAGTCCGGAACCGCGCACGGGCACCATGGCTGCAGGAGCGTAGGTAGGAACGAGGACCTGGTCAAAGGTTTCCCGGGTGACTGGACGAGCCGTTACGGTCGAATCAAGCTTGGCATTCATAGCATTTCCCCATCAATATGTTAGGTACTCCGCAGCTACGACAGCTACGTGTGTACTGCATTATAAAAAGCGGGATGCTAAAACTCTTTTGAATCTGCGACAAGGATTTTCACAATTCATCACAGCTCAATGCGTCAGGCGTCAGGCCGGCGGCATCAGCTTGCGCTGCCGTTCCTCACGGGGCGTATTGCCAAACAGGGTGCCGAACGCCGTGGAAAAGTGCGAGCCGGAGGAAAAGCCGCACATCAGGCCTACTTGCACGATGGAATAATGCGTATCAAGCAACAGTTGTCGTGAGCGCTGCAGGCGCAGTTCCAGGTAGTAGCGCGACGGCAGGCTGCCCAGGTATTGCTTGAACAGCCGCTCCAGCTGGCGCCGCGACAGGCCCACCAGGCTGGCGATGTCGTCGGTCGACAGCGGCTCCTCGATATTGGCTTCCATCAAGGTCACCGCTTCGGACAGTTTCGGCTGCAACACGCCGAAGCGCGCCTGCAGGGCCACGCGCTGGCGTTCCTCCTTGCCGCGCACCTTGTCCACGCACAAGGCTTCCTTGACGAGCGCCTGGACGTCGGCGCCAAAGATGGTTTCGATCAGGGTCAGCGAAAAGTCGATGCTGGCCGCGCCGCCGCAGCAGGTGATGTGCGGGCCGTCGATGTCGAACAAATGCGGCGTCAGGATGGCCCGTTCCGCCTTCGCTTCCGCATCGGCATACAAGGCCCACGGCAAGGCGATGCGCACGCCATCCATGACGCCCGCGTCGGCCAGCCACAGCACGGCCGCCCCCACGCCGCCCCAGAACGGCGCCGAGCGGCAGCGCTCGATTACGGCCCGGCACAGCTCGTTGCGCAGCGGCGCCTGCGTTTCATCGGCCACCAGCAGCGCGATATGCCAGTGGCCGCCCTGCGCGGCCACCTGTTCCGGCGTGCGCACGTCCAGCTGGAACGCCTGCGGCCCCAGCGCCCGCGCGCACAGGCGCAGCGGCTGCACCAGGCCGGCCCACGTGATCGACTCGGCATCGCCGGCATGCACCAGCAGCAAACGCAACGGTTTGTCGAGGCCGATACGGGAAAGATTAGCGAAGGACATCGGCGGGCGGGATCGGGGCAAGGGCTGAGTTGCCCACATGATACCGGACTTCCGCCCCATCGAGCCCCTCATGCAAGGGCGATCCTGACGCGGCGGAAAAAAGCGGAGCGGAAGGATATAATCACTGCCATGGGTGAACGATATTTAAAAAGTATCCGGCTGCTGGCCGAATGCATGCAAGGCTTCGAGCGGTTTTCTAGCGACTTCGTGCGCCAGTACGGCTTGACGCATGCGCAATTCGACATCATTGCCACGCTCGGCAACACCTGCGGCATGTCCTACAAGGAACTGGGCCAGAAAACCCTGATTACCAAGGGGACTTTGACGGGCGTGGTGGACCGGCTGGAACAAAAGGGGCTGGTGATACGCGAACGTTGTCCACGCGACAAGCGTTCCTATTATGTGCGCCTGAGCTGCGAGGGCGAACAGGTGTTCCATGACGTGTTCCCCAAGCTGACCAAGCAGGGCCAACAGCTGTTCGACGGCTATACCGAAGACGATTTCATGCAGTTGGAAACTACCCTGGCGGGCTTGAAGCACGCCATCGCCAACGGCCACGGCTGACCATTCACCAAGCACAGACATTCAAACAAGACAAAGGAAACCAAGTTGAAAACCACACTGCTCGAAGGCAAAAAGCCCGCACATTTCGATAAACACATCATCGGCAACCTGCTGCTCAACGCCAGCACGCCGGAACTGGTGCGCCAGGAAAAACTGATCATCGGCGTGCGCAACGAAGACGGCGAAATCTACCGCCTGATCGGCGCCACCAAGCACAACAGCTTCATGAATGCCGTCGAAGAACTGTTCGACCTGGGCTTGACCGATGAACTGGAAGACAGCGACGAGCTGGTGGAAGGCTGCGACGCGATCTTCAGCGAATCTCTCTAACAACGCGTAACAAAACCTGCTGCGCGGTGCGCTTTGCGGCCTGCGATGCTCACCGTACTAAAGTACGGTTGCGCTTCTTAGCCACAAATCCCATCCGCTCGCAATGGTTTTGTTAAGCGTTCGGAATTTCGTCGTTCAAAATGGGCACGCGTCGACTGTACGCGTGCCCATTTTGCGTTTACGGGGCTTTGCTTGCCTTTTGCTAAGCTGTTTGCGAAAAGATCATGGTTAAAAAGTTCCGTACGGAAATATTGCGAGTATAATTTTTTCAATGAACAGACTCGACGCCTTTAAAAGCATCGCCGCACAAGCCGCTCGTGGCGAGCTGACCTTTCCTGCCAATGTGGACGCTTCGCTCAAGCTGCAAGAGGCGCTGTCCGATCCCGACTGCCATATCGAGGCCGCCGCCAAGCTGGTGCAGGCAGACCCGCTGCTGGCCGCGCGCACGGTGGCCATTGCCAATTCGGCGGCGTTCAACCGTTCCGGCAATGAAATCACCAGCGTGCGCAACGCCGTGCAGCGGCTCGGCGTGCGTACCTTGCAGTCGGTGGTGGCATCGCTGATCGTGCGCCAGCTGGGCAGCACCATCACCGATCCCGCGCTGCAGGCGAAGGCCAACCAGCTATGGGAACATACGGCCCATGTGGCAGCCCTGTCGCAGGTGCTGGCCCGCCGCGTCACCAGGGTCGATCCCGATACGGCCCTGTTTGCCGGCATCATGCATGAAGTGGGCGGGTTTTATCTGCTGTCGCGTGCTGCCGAATTCCCCGGCATCCTCGATGGCGAACCCGAGGACTGGGTCGAACATGGCGAACAAGCCATCGGCCACGGCGTCCTGGCCAAACTGAAGGTGCCGGAAGCGGTGCGGGGCGCCATCGATGCGCTGTGGGAGGGCTTGCGCGCCATCCCGCCCGAATCGCTGGGCGACACCCTGCTGCTGGCAAATGATCTGGCGCCCGTCTCGTCGCCCCTCAATGAAAGCCCGGCCGCCATTGCCGTACGGGCAGCGCGCGCCGCGCGCAGCATCGATTGCCTGATCGGCGACGATGCGACCTTGTCGAGCATCATGGAAGAATCGGACGATGAAGTGCAGTCGCTGCTGAAGGTGCTCGTGCACTAGCCTGCAGGCTTCTTGCCCGCTGGCGGCGGTGCCGCCGGCTTGACCGTCTCGACGATCAGCACATGCTTGTCCATGGGCTGCGTCCCCTGCTTCTGCTGGACGACCTGCGTGGCAACCGCCTTGGTACTCAACAGGGGTTTCGGATGGCGTGGCATGAACATGGCGTACCTGCTGGAAGTGGGATGCGCCCCATCTGTGCGGCGATGATCCATTTATCAAGCCCACTTTCCCCCTCCGGACAACAATTCGCTCGAAAGCGAAAAAAAACCCGCTCGAAAGCGGGTAAAGTCCAAAGCTAGGGATGTCCTGAAAGAGACAGCCCTATCTTATGCGGTACGCCGCGCCGGCTCCGTGCGTTGACACACTTAGCGCCCACATTATCCCGGCACCAGTTCCACCTCCGTTTCCTGCCAGGCGCGCAGCTGCCGCACGCGGGCGAACCACGCCTCGATATGCCGGTACTGCGCCAGCGGCAGCCGCACGGCCTCGCTGTACATCAGGGGCGCGGCCACGGCGAAATCGGCCAGGGTCACATCGTCTCCGATGAGCCAATTGCGCGCCGCCAGATGCGCGTCCAGCACGACGGCGCACTCATGCAGGTCGCGCTCGCCGCGCGCCTCTTCCAGCGGGTCCGCCGGACCATTGCCCGTCATGCCTTTCCAGGCGCGCTCCCAGGCCAGCACGCTGATGGCGGGCGCGAAGTGCTGCGCGGCCCAGAACAGCCAGCGGTTGACGTCGGCGCGCGCTTGCGGCGCCTGCGGATAAAGCGTCTGGCCCGGCACCTGCTCGGCCAGGTATTGCATGATGGCGCACGATTCCCACAGCAGGAAAGCGCCGTCGGCCAGCACGGGCACCTTGCCGTTGGGGTTCAGTTCGGCCAGGCGGCGGCGGTCGTCCGCATTCATCAGGTCGACTTCGGCCAGCTCCAGCGGCAGGCCGAGGTGGATCGCCGTCATCAAGGCACGGCGGGCATTCGAGGACATGGGGTGGTGATACAGGCGCATGATGGATGGCTCCGGTGAGTGAAGAAGCCACCATCGTAGGGCCGGGCACTGACAGTTTTTGTCAGGAGCGCATCGCAGGATTCCGGGGCGCTAGCTTTCAGGATCAATCTCATGCTCCTTGCGCCAGGCATCGAGCAGCGCATGGCGGCGCGTGGGATAGCGCTCCTCATGCTGCTGCACGCTGGCGATGCGGTCGATGCGGAAATGCCGGTAATCGCCGCGCAGCTCGCACCAGGCGGCCAGCAGGCGCTTGCCCTCGAAAAAGGCCAGCGCGAAGGGCCACACCGTGCGCGAGGTGGCGCTGCCGTGCTCATCCTGATAGGCAAGCGTGAGTTTCTGTTCGTAGCGGATCGCCTCGCGCACGGGCTGCACGTAGCGGTCGGCCGGCTGCGCGCCATCGGCGGGGCGGCCCAGCGGCACCCACAGGCTGGTCTCGGCCATGCTGTCGCGCAAATCGCGCGGCGAGGCGGCCGCGATCTTGGCCAGGGCATTGCTGGCCGCCTGCGCCAGGCCCGCATCGCCCTGCCGGCGCACCCAGCGCGCGCCCAGCACCAGCGCTTCCAGCTCATCGGCACCGAACATCAGCGGCGGCAGGAAGGCGCCGCGGCGCAGCACGTAGCCGATGCCCGCCTCGCCCTGCAAGGGCGCGCCCAGTTCGGCCAGGGTCTGGATATCGCGGTAGATCGTGCGCTCGGAAACACCGAGCTGCTGCGCCAGCTGGGCCGCCGTGACGGGAGCGCGCCTGGCGCGCATGGCGTCCATCAGCAGGAACAAGCGGCCGCTGCGGCTCATGGACAGTCCTGCAAGGCCTGGTCGCCCATGACGAGGGCCGACAGGGCCGGCACGTACAGATAACCGTCGGGCGCCAGGCGAACCGCGCGCGCGCCCTCGTCCACGCCGGCGATGCCGTAGCAGCGCTGCAGGCGGGCGGCGGCCGGCCACCAGTGGACGGCGGCCTCCTGGTCGGGAAAACGCCGGCGCACGCTCTCGGCCTGCGCCGCCACTTGCGGAAAATCGCGGTAAAAGGCGGGCGCAATCTCCAGCTCCGCGGCAAACGCCGCTTCCTGCGCCGCCGTGTCGGCCAATCGGGCCGCCAGTGCCGCCGTTTCACTGCCGATGTCCTCAGCCGCCACGCCCGCGTCAACCAGGGTGCGTCGCATCTGCTCCTGCTCCACCTGCGCACGCAGGAAAGCCGATTCCTGCAGCGCCAGCACGGCGTCTGCGGGAATGTGCTTGCGGTAAGCTGCCGGGAAGACATACAGGGCGCAGCTGCCCGCGCACACCGTGTCGATGGCAATATCGAGCCGTAGCTGGCGCACCAGGCGTCCCAGCTGCATGGCCGACCGCGGCTCGCCTGCGTCGCTATTGACGCGCAACAGCGTCGTCCCCGGCACGGCCAGCAGCCGCAGCTTGTCCACGTCGCCCTCGGCAATCGGGCCGCGCAGGGCGATGGCGCCGCTATCCGCGCGGCTCAATTGCGCGGCACTGGCCAAGGTGCCGATGCCTGCCATGATGCCCATCACTATCAAACGCTTCATTGTCATCCACCATAAAAAAAACGACCACCGCAAACGGTGATCGTTCCTCATTCGACCTGCAAAAAACCTGCGCTTACACCACGGCGCCGTCAGTTTCGTCTTTTTCCTTGATCGGCTTGATCAAGTCTTCGCGCTTGACGCCCAGCCACATGGCGATCGAGGCAGCGACGAACACGGACGAATAAATACCGAAGCAGATACCGATGGTCAGCGCCAGTGCGAAGTGGTGCAGGGTCTGGCCGCCGAAGACCAGCATCGACAGCACCATCATCTGGGTCGAACCGTGGGTGATGATGGTACGCGAAATGGTGCTGGTGATCGCGTTGTCGATCACTTCATGCACGGAAGCCTTGCGCTGCTTGCGGAAGTTTTCGCGGATACGGTCAAAGATCACCACCGATTCGTTGACGGAATAGCCGAGCACCGCCAGGATGGCCGCCAGCACCGTCAGCGAGAATTCCCATTCGAAGAAGGCGAAGAAGCCCAGGATGATCACCACGTCATGCAAGTTGGCGATAATGGCCGAGACAGCGTATTTCCATTCGAAGCGGATGGCCAGGTAGATCATCACGCCGATAATCACCACCACCAGCGCGTTCAAGCCGTTCTGCGCCAGTTCCTCGCCCACTTGCGGGCCGACGAATTCAACCTTCTGCAAGACGACCGCTTCGCTGCCGGCAGCGTCCATACAGGCGCTCTTGAGCACATGTTCGCCCTTGGCGGTGACGGTGTCGATGGCCTTGGTCGTGCCTTGCTCGGCCTTGCACAGCGATTCGAACACGCGCTGCGAGGTGTTCGCGGCGCTGACGCCATTTTCCACCGGCAGGCGGATCATCACGTCGCGCGCCGTATCGAAGCTGGTCACGCCCGGCTCTTCATAGCCCATGGCGATCAGGGTGCCGCGTATGCCTTCAAGATTGGCCGCCTTCGGGTATTTCACCTCCATCAGCGTGCCGCCCTTGAATTCGACGGACAGGTGCAAGCCCTTGTGCACCAGGAAGAAGACGGCGGCAAGGAAGGTCACGGCCGAAATCACGTTGAAAATCAACGCATGGCGCATGAAGGGAATATCTTTTTTAATCCGGAAAAATTCCATGAAATCCTCTGAGTTCTATTCTGTGCGTCCGGCGGCTGTGCCACCGGACGCGATCGCTGTTGTCGCTATTGGGTGAGTCGGGGCCGTCGCTTATTTGCTGGTGCCCGGCACCCACACCGTGCCGATCGACAAGGTCGTCAGCTTTTTCTTGCGGCCATACCAGAGGTTGACCACGCCGCGCGACACGAACACGGAGGAGAACATCGAGGTCAGGATGCCCAGGCAATGCACGACAGCGAAGCCACGCACGGGACCGCTGCCGAAGGCCAGCAGTGCCAGGCCGACGATCAGGGTGGTCACGTTCGAGTCCAGAATCGTGGCCCAGGCACGGTCGAAGCCGGCGGCGATCGCCGCTTGCGGCGTATTGCCGGCGCGCAGCTCTTCACGGATACGTTCATTGATCAGCACGTTGGCGTCAATCGCCATGCCCAGCGCCAGCGCGATAGCGGCGATACCTGGCAAGGTCAAGGTCACCTGGATCATCGACAGCAAGCCGACCAGCAACAGCAGGTTGGTGGCCAGGGCCAGCACGCTGAAGGCGCCGAACAGCATGTAGTAGGCGATCATGAAGATGGCGATGGCGATGAAACCGTACAAGGTCGAGTGGAAGCCCTTGGCGATGTTTTCCGCGCCCAGCTGCGGTCCGATCGTGCGTTCTTCGATGACGGTCATCGGTGCGGACAGGGCGCCCGAGCGCAGCAGCAGCGCCAGTTCATTCGCGTTTTCCGCGCCGCCCATGCCCGTGATCTGGAAGCGCGAACCGAGTTCCTGCTGGATGGTCGCCACCGACAGCACTTCCGGCTTGCCCTTTTCAAACAGCACGATGGCCATGCGCTTGCCCACGCGTTCGCGTGTCGCTTCGCGCATCTTGCGTCCGCCGTCGCCGTTCAGGTCGATCGACACGGCCGCTTGCTGGTTCTGGTCGAAGCTGGCCGTGGCGCTGGAGATATAGTCGCCCGTCAGGATCACGTCTTTCGCCAGCACGACAGGGACGCCCTTGCCGACGGTGAACAATTCCGAGTTGAACGGGATGGCGCTCGACAGTTCGGTGCCAGGCACGATGCTTTCATCGACGAGGCGCACTTCCAGCGTCGCCGTGCGGCCGATGATGGCTTTCGCGCGGGCCACGTCCTGCACGCCAGGCAATTGCACCACGATGCGGTCGGGACCTTGCTGCTGGATCAGCGGCTCGGCCACGCCCAGCTCGTTGACGCGCTTGGACAGGGTGGAGATATTCTGTTTTACGCCTTCGTCGATGGTCGCTTTCAGGGCGGCCGGCTTCAGGGTGATGTTCAATTTCAAATCGCTGCCTTCGCCCGCATCGGCGAACGCCAGTTCCGACATCTGGTCGGACAGCACATTTTTTGCCTTCAAGCGCGTTTCCGCGTCGCGGAAGTTGATCTGCACGCTGTCGCCCACGCGCTCGATGCCCGCATGGCGGATATTTTTGTCGCGCAACACGCTACGCGCGGCGGACTGGACGCCCTGGACTTTCTTGTTCAATACTGCTTTTGCATCGACCTGCATCAGGAAGTGCACGCCGCCGCGCAAGTCCAGGCCCAGGAACATGGGCAAGGCATGCAATTTTTGCATCCACATCGGGGTATTGGCTTGCAGGTTGACCGTCACGATGTACGCGGGGTCGCTGGCATCGGGATTGAGGTCCTTTTCCAGCACCAGTTTCGCCTTGAACTGGGTATCGGGATCGGCGAAACGCACGCGCACGGAGGCGAGGTTGCCGGCGCCATCCATGGTGACACCTTCCGACTTGACGTTCTCTTTCGTCAATATTTGCTCGACTTGCGTCATCAGCTCGCCCGTCACCTTGACGGTCGACTTGCCGCTGGTTACTTGCAGCGCCGGTGACTCACCGAAATAATTGGGTGCCGTATAAAGTGCGCCCAGCAATAAGGCGACGACGATGATGATGTATTTCCAGGCAGGATAGCGATTCATATTGATTCAGCGTTCAGTGTTGAGCGTCGGAGGCGTCGCGAGGGGCGGCCGATAGCCGCCCCGTTCAATCATTGCCGGGGCAATGACAGCGAGGAATTACAGCGCCTTCAGGGTGCCTTTAGGCAGCAAGGTGGTAATGGAGCTCTTTTGCACCGTGATTTCGGTGCCGGTCGCCACTTCGATGGTGACGTAAGCGTCCACTACCTTGACAACACGGCCCAGCATGCCGCCGGCGGTGACGACTTCGTCACCCTTGGCCAGCGCGTCCATCATCGCCCGTTGTTCTTTGGCGCGTTTTTGCTGTGGACGGATCATCAGGAAATACATGACCACGAACATCAATACCAGCGGCAGGAAGCTGGTCAGGTTGCCGCCGAGGCCCAGGGCTTCGGTTGGGGCTTGCGCATAAGCGTTGGAAATGAAAAACACGGTGACTCCAGTTCTAATCAGTTTGAAAAAATAGCGCTGTATTCTAGCATTGGCAATCCGCCAAGCCCCCAATTGCAGGCATGGCAGCTTCAAATGGGGCTAAAAAGGCATTATGCAATGCTTTCTCGCCCCCGTCCAAGCACCAATACACAAAACTTCCGGCCATGCTGCCGCCAGAGCGCAAGCTAAGGTTTTCTTAAGTTCCGCGTGCGCGTTCCGCGTGGAATTGCAGCGTAAACGCGTGGAAACGGTCTTCATCGAGCGCTTCACGCATCTGGCGCATCAGGTCCAGGTAGTAATGCAGGTTGTGGATGGTATTGAGGCGCGCGCCGAGGATTTCCTTGGAGCGGTGCAGATGGTGCAGGTAGGCGCGCGAGAAGTTGCGGCAAGCGTAGCAGCTGCAGGTTTCGTCCAGCGGCGCCTGGTCTTCCTTGTACTTGGCATTCTTGATCTTGATGTCGCCAAAACGGGTGAACAGCCAGCCATTGCGGGCGTTACGCGTCGGCATGACGCAGTCGAACATGTCGATGCCGTTCGACACGCCCGCCACCAGGTCTTCCGGCGTGCCCACGCCCATCAGGTAATGGGGCTTGTTGGCCGGCAGGCGCGGACCCACGTGGGCCAGCATGCGCATCATGTCTTCCTTCGGTTCGCCGACGGACAGGCCTCCGATGGCGATGCCGGGGAAGTCGATCTCTTCGAGCTTGGCCAACGACTCGTCGCGCAGCATTTCGAACATGCCGCCCTGCACGATGCCGAACAGCGCATTCGGGTTTTCGCCGCGGTGGAACTCATCCTTCGAGCGCTGCGCCCAGCGCAAGGACATGCGCATGGACTTGGCCGCTTCCTCGATCGTGGCCGGGCGGCCCTGAATTTCGTACGGCGTGCATTCGTCGAACTGCATGACGATGTCGGAATTCAAGACGCGCTGCACCTGCATCGACACTTCCGGCGACAGGAACAGCTTATCGCCGTTGATGGGCGAATTGAAATGCACGCCCTCTTCCGTGATCTTGCGCATGGCGCCCAGCGAAAACACCTGGAATCCGCCCGAATCCGTCAGGATCGGCTTGTTCCAGCCCATGAAACCGTGCAAGCCGCCGAATTTTTCCATGACGGTGTTACCTGGACGCAACCACAGATGAAAAGTGTTGCCCAGGATGATCTGCGCGTCGATCTCGTTGAGTTCCAGCGGCGACATGGCTTTCACCGAGCCGTAAGTGCCCACTGGCATGAAGATCGGCGTCTGCACGACACCATGGTTGAGTTTCAACGTGCCGCGGCGTGCCTTGGTCAGGCCGCTCGTGTCGGTCTTGAGTAATGTAAATTCCAGCATGGTCAGTCTTTCACGGGAGTATCAAGGTTCAGTGCGGCGCGCGATTGCGTGGTGAGCAGCATCGCATCGCCATAGCTGAAGAAACGGTAGTTCTGCGCGATCGCATGCGCGTAGGCGTTGCGGATCGGCTCATAGCCGGCAAAGGCCGACACCAGCATCAGCAGGGTCGACTTCGGCAAATGGAAGTTGGTGATCAGGCGCGTTACCGTCTTGAAAGCATAGCCGGGCGTGATGAACAGGGCCGTATCGGCGCTGCCCGCCACCAGCTGGCCGCTTTGCGAGGCCGATTCCAGCGCGCGCAGGCTGGTCGTGCCGACGGCGACCACGTCGCGCCCGGCCTGCTGCGCGGCGCGCACGGCGTCGACGGTTTCCTGCGGCATGGTGTACCACTCGGTATGCATCTTGTGTTCGGCCAGCACTTCCGTGCGCACGGGCTGGAAGGTGCCGGCGCCCACGTGCAGGGTCACATAGGCAAAGTTGACGCCCTTGGCCTTCAGTTGGTCGAGCAGGGCCTGGTCGAAATGCAGGCCCGCCGTCGGCGCGGCGACAGCGCCCGGCACCTTGTTGAAGACCGTCTGGTAGCGCGTTTCATCGAATTCGTCCGCATCGTGCTCGATGTAGGGCGGCAGCGGCAAACGGCCATGCGCCTCGATCAGCTCGAACACGTCGGCCTCGAAGTGCAGGGTAAAGAATTCGCCGGCGCGCTGGCCGACCGTCACGTCAAAGGCGTCGGCCAGGCGGATGCGGCAGCCAGGCGGCGGCGACTTCGACGCGCGCACCTGGGCCAGCACGGTGCGGTCATCGAGCACGCGCTCGACCAGCGCCTCGATCTTGCCGCCGCTTTCCTTGACGCCAAAAAAGCGCGCCTTGAGCACGCGCGTATCGTTCATCACCAGCAGATCGCCCGCGGCTAGCTGTCCTACGATGTCGGCGAACTGGCGGTCGACCACGGTCTCGCCGTCCAGATGCAACAGGCGCGAGGCGCTGCGCTCGGCCAACGGAGTTTGCGCAATGTTTTCTTGCGGCAAATTAAAATCGAAATCGGAAAGCGAATACATGCGTTTTGCTTCAAAAATACGTCAAAAATGATTAGGAGTGCGCAATGGAACATCTGGCACTATACTGTGCGCCTATACAGGCATTACAATAATCCGCCGCAACAACTACGACTGCGGTACGCACAGGGTGTGCCGGACAACCCTCTATTTTACGCTAGCGGCACAAAAATCTCCGATATGTCCGAACCCAAGCCCGATCTTCCTCCCACAGCCAAGCCTGCCGCCAAGCCGAAAGCCGCCAAAAAAGTGGTCAGCACGGAAAGCCGGCTGGCCAAACTGGGCTTGCGCACGGATATGGACCTGGTGCTGCACCTGCCGATGCGCTACGAGGACGAAACCAAGGTCTACACCATCCGCGACGCCTGCCTGCGCGGCGGCGAGTCGTGGCAAGTGGAAGGCATCGTCACCAAGTGCGAAGTCAATTTCAAGCCGCGCAAGCAATTGCTCGTGACAATCGCCGACGAAACGGGCAATTTGCTGCTGCGCTTCATGAATTTCTACGGCAGCCAGGTCAAGCAGCTGGCCGAAGGCACGCGGGTGCGCGCGCGCGCCGAGCTCAAGCACGGCTTTTTCGGCGCCGAGATGGTGCACCCGACGTACAAGGTGGTCAACGAAGGCGCGCCGCTGCCCACGGCGCTCACGCCCGTGTATCCGTCCGGTGAAGGCCTGTCGCAGCACGTGCTGCGCCGCGAGATCGCGGACGCCATGCGCCGCATCGACTGGCAGGACACCTTGCCCGATCATCTGCTGCGCGAGATGCAGCTGTCGCCGTTCCGCGCCGCCGTGCACCTGCTGCACTATCCGCCGCAGGACATCGATGAAAGCGCGCTGATGGACCGCTCGCACCCGGCCTGGGTGCGCATGAAGTTCGATGAACTGCTGGCGCAGCAGCTGTCGCTGAAACGCGCCCAGCGCGCGCGCCGCTCGAAAGGCGCGGCGTCCCTGCCCATCGTCGGCACCTTGTCGAACGCCTTCGGCGCCACCCTGCCCTTCAAGCTGACGGGCGCGCAGGCGCGCGTGCTCGAGGAAATCCGCGCCGACCTGCGCCAGCCGTATCCGATGCAGCGCTTGCTGCAAGGCGACGTCGGCAGCGGCAAGACCGTGGTGGCGGCATTATCGGCCACGCAGGCGATCGACAGCGGCTACCAGGCCGCGCTGATGGCGCCCACGGAGATTCTGGCCGAGCAGCACTTCCGCAAGATCGCCGCCTGGATGGAGCCGCTGGGCGTGAAGGTGGCGTGGCTGACGGGCAGCCTGAAGAAAAAGGAAAAGACGGCGGCGCTGGCCCTGATCGAATCGGGCGAAGCGCAGCTGGTGATCGGCACGCATGCGCTGATCCAGGATAACGTGCTGTTTGCCAAACTGGGCCTGGTGATCGTCGACGAGCAGCACCGCTTCGGCGTGGGCCAGCGCCTGACCCTGCGCAACAAGGGCGACAGCGCGGCCGTGCCGCATCAGCTGATGATGTCGGCCACGCCGATCCCGCGCACCCTGGCCATGACGTATTACGCCGACCTGGAAGTGTCCGTGATCGACGAGCTGCCGCCCGGCCGCAGCCCCATCGTCACGCGCGCCATCGACCAGAACCGGCGCGACGAAGTCATCGCCCGCGTGTATGCGGCCGCGCTGGAAGGCCGGCAGGTGTACTGGGTCTGCCCGCTGATCGAGGAATCGGAAGCGCTGCAGCTGCAGACGGCCACCGATACCTACATGATGCTGGCCGATGCCTTGCCCGCGCTGCAGGTGGGCCTCGTGCACGGCCGCCTGAAACCGGCGGAAAAACAGGAAGTGATGGACGCTTTCATCGCCGGCCATATCCACGTGCTGGTGGCCACCACCGTCATCGAGGTGGGCGTCGACGTGCCGAACGCCTCGCTGATGGTGATCGAGCACGCCGAGCGCTTCGGCCTGTCGCAGCTGCACCAGCTGCGCGGCCGCGTGGGCCGCGGCTCGGCGGCCAGCGTCTGCCTGCTGCTGTACCAGGGACCGCTGGGCGGCGTGGCGCGCCAGCGTTTGATGACCATGCGCGAAACGACGGACGGTTTTGAAATTGCCCGCCGCGACCTGGAAATCCGCGGTCCCGGGGAATTCCTCGGCGCGCGCCAGTCCGGCCAGGCCATGCTGCGCTTCGCCGACCTGGAAACGGACCAATGGCTGGTCGACCAGGCCCGCGACGTGGCGCACGACCTGCTGCACGCCACCACCGCGGCGGCCGCCGCCACCGTGGAAGCGCACCTGGCGCGCTGGCTGGGTGGGAAAGAGGAATTTTTGAAGGTGTAGGTCTTACATTGCATGTCGGATTACGCGCTTTGCGCTAATCCGACCTACTCATGACGCAAACGGTAGGTCGGATTAGCGTAGCGTAATCCGACAACATTGTTGACTAATGTCACTCCCGCCCAACACCTGTCATGTCTACGACATCCCCGCCCCAATCCTCTGCACACAAGCCGTGCTTTACATACCGGTGAAAACTCGAATACGGCCAATCGATGACTTTACTCGCCAAGCCATGCTTGACGGGGTTGTAATGGATGTAATCGACATGCTTTATAAAGTCGCGCTCGTCGCGCAGCACATGCTCCCAGTAGCGATGCTGCCAAACGTCTTTCAATCCTGCATGCTTGCTGAACCACGTCTTGATCAATCGCCAGCGCGTCATGAAGTCGGCATCGTCTTCAGGCAAAGTCCAGATGCAATGCAAGTGATCGGGCAAGATGACGATGGCGTCGATAGCGAATGGCCGCTTCTGGCGCACGGCGCGGAAAGCGTCCCTGAGCAAAGCCACGGCAATTTCCGAAGTAAAGACGGGCCGGCGGTGTGCCGTCACCACTGTGAAGAAAAAGCTGCCGCCAGGCTGGAATGCGCGTCGATATCGCATGGTTTCGGGTGTTGTCGGATTACGGCCTGCGGCCTAATCCGACCTACGCGAAAAGACACCGCAATAGGTCGGGTAGGTCGGATTAGCGTAGCGTAATCCGACTTTCAGTGTAATCCGACTTCCAGCGTAATCCCGCTTTTCGCAATCGGCCTTGCGCCCGCGCAGCCTACATGCACATCCAGAAGCGGTTCGCCAGGTCGAGCATGAAGTCGGGGCGCAGATAGGCCAGGAAGACGAGACCCAGCAGCGCAGCGCCGGCCAGGCGCCATAGCCATGTGCGCCAGCTGGCCATTACGCGGCCACCGCCACGCGCTTGACGGCGCGCTCGTCGATGGGCAGGTTGATCAGCGCGGCCAGCAGACCAAGGCCAATGGTGATCATCCACACGATGTGGTAACTGCCCTGGTGCTCGTACAGGTAGCCGCCCAGCCACGCGCCGAGGAAACTGCCCACCTGGTGCGAGAAGAACACCATCCCGGCCAGCATCGACAAATGCTTGACGCCGAAGATGCCGGCGATGATGCCGTTCGTCAGCGGCACGGTCGACAGCCACAGCACGCCCATGCCGGCGGCGAACAGGTACACGGACCATGCCGACAATGGCGCCAGCAGGAACACGGTGATGACCACGGCACGCGTCACGTAGATGGCAGACAGCAGGTAGCGCTTGGCGATCTTGCCACCGAGTTTGCCCGCGTAGTAGGAGCCGACGATGTTGAACAGGCCGATCAGGGCCAGCGCCGTGACGGCGATGTTCGGGTTCATCAGGCCCTGGTCCTTCAGGTAGGCCGGCAAGTGCACGCCGATGAAGACCAACTGGAAACCGCAGACAAAATAGCCGGCCAGCAGCAGCCAGAACGAACGGCTGGCGATGGCTTCGCTGAAGGCGGCACCGATGCTTTGCTGCGGGCCGCTGGCGTGCGAGACGGGCGGCTCGCGCAGGTAGAACGCCATCGGGATCATGGCCAGCAGCACCAGCGCGGCCAGCACATAAAAGGCGTTTTGCCAGCCCACGGCGGAGATCAGCTGCTGCTCGACCGGCATCATCAGGAACTGGCCGAACGAGCCGGCCGCCGACGAAATGCCGAAGGCCCACGAGCGCTGCTCGGGCGGCGCGCTGCGGCCGATGATGCCGCTGATGGCGCCAAAGGCCGTGCAGGCCAGCGCCAGGCCGATGAAGATGCCGGAACCGACGATGAACAGGGTGGGCTGCGTCACGAGCGCCATCCACACGAGGCCGGCCATGTAGCTGATGGCGCCGACGATGACGACGCGCATGGTGCCGAAACGGTCGGCCGCCATGCCGGCGAACGGACCGAAGACGCCCCACATCAGGTTTTGCATGGCCAGCGCCAGCGAATACGTTTCGCGCGTCCAGCCGTTCGCTTGCGAGATCGGCTGCATCCAGAAGCCCAGGCCGTGGCGCACACCCATCGCCAGGGTCAGCACGACGCCGCTGGCGATGAGGACGGTTTTCAGGCTGGGACGCGATGCGGGCGATGTCATGGGGTTCCTGTTCTCGCCTGGTCGGCTTGGTAGACGAGGCCGATCTGGCCGCGCATGGTGTCGAGGTTGTGCATCAGCGCCACGCTGTCGGCGTGCGGCATGACGGGGCTTTCCAGCAGGCCGGCGCGGATGCAGCGCATCGCTTCGATGGCCTCGTGCGCGTAGCCATTGCCCAGGTGCGGTGCGGCGACGACGCGGCGTGCGCCATCCATCGCTTCGACGATCAGGTGGTCGGGCTTGTAAAAACGGCTGGGCACGCGGATGCGGCCCAGGCTGCCGGAAATCGTCATTTCCGTCGGCGTCTGCGCGCGCAGGCTGCAGGCGCAGGACGAGGTGCCGCCGCCCGCGTGCAGCAAGGAAAACACCACCTGTTCGTCGACACCGGTGGCGCCCATCTCGGCCAGCGCCTGCACCTGCGATACCGGGCCGAGGAAGAAGGCCGCCATCGACAGCGGATAGATGCCCACGTCGAGCAGCGCGCCGCCGCCGAGTTCGGGATTGAAGATGCGGTGCTCGGGCGGGAAATGGGCGACGAAGCCAATATCGGCCTGCACCTGCCGCAGCACGCCGATTTCGCCGCTGGCGACGATGCGTTTGGCTTCCTGCACGGCGGGCAGGAAACGGCTCCACATGGCTTCCATCAAAAACAGCTTTTTCTCGCGCGCCATATCGACCACGGCCTGCGCCTCGCGCGCGTTCATCGTGAACGGCTTTTCGCACACGACGTGCTTGCCGGCGGCGAGGCACATCAGGGCATTTTCCGCATGCAGGGTGTGCGGCGTGGCGATGTAAATCACGTCCACGCCAGGATCGTCCGCCAGCGCCTGGTAGGAGCCGTGGCAGCGTTCGATGCCGAATTCGGCGCCGAAGGCTTGCGCGCCGGCGACGCTGCGCGAGGCGACGGCCGCCAGCTGCGCTCCAGGCGCGTCGCGCAAGCCATTGGCCATCGCGCGGGCGATCTTGCCGGTGCCGAGGATGCCCCAGCGGACGGTATGCTCCATGCTCTACTCTCTTTCTGCGCCTGCTGCCTTGCGCTTCGGGCGGAACACCGCCGCGTCATTGTAAAAATCGTCGTCCTGGCCTTCGCACCAGCCAGGCAAACCAAGCACCGGCAGCGGCGTGAAGTCGGCCGTCGTGAGGCCTTGCTGCGCCAGGTCTTGCGCCACCCGCTCGTCGAGCCAGGCGCGGCGTGCGACATCGTCCAGCGTGAAATAGGCGTCGCCGGCAAAGATCACGCGCGTGTGCGCCGTAATGGCCTTGCGCGGCGCCACCAGTTTTTCCATCAGCGCGTGGCCGAACAGCCAGACTTCGGCGTCGCCGCCCGCGCCAAACTTCGCGCGCTGCGCGATAAATGCGCTGCGCCAGTCATGTCCGCGCAGTGCCGTTTCGAGCGCGCGTCCGGCATCGCTGTCGCGCAGCACCAGCAAGGCGGAATTTTCATCGAAAATCGTCGCGCCGTCGCGCGCGGGACCGCGCGATTTTCCCACGCCGGACAGGGCGATCTGCGCCGCCTGCAGCGCATTCAACTGCCGCTTGATGCGCGGGAAAGTGAGCCACACGAGCGCATTGAAAAAGTCGTGCAGATTGTCACGCGTGGGCACGCCGCCCGTGGCGCCGATGAACTCCTCGTAGGCCACGCCTTCGGGCAGGTCCGCTTGCGGCACGAAGGCCAGCGGCAAGCCGGACGGATTGCGCAAGTCCAGCGCCCGTGCCCGTCCGTTCAGCGCCGCGATCACCGTGTCGCGCTGCAGGTCCAGCTGCCGTCGCGCCGGCAGCACCGTGGCAAACCAGGGGCGGGTCCAGTCTATCGATGACAGCATGAACGCTTAGACCATTTTCCAGTTGATCTGTTCGCCCGCGTTAAGCGGAATCACATGGCTATCGCCCAGCGGCAGCGAGGCCGGCAAGGTCCAGCTTTCGCGACGCAGGGTGATGGTGTCCGTGTTGCGCGGCACGCCGTAGAAGGCCGGGCCGTGGAAGCTGGAGAACGCTTCCAGCTTGTCGAGCGCGCCGGCCCGTTCGAACGCTTCCGCATACATTTCCATCGCGTGCAGGGCCGTGTAGCAACCGGCGCAGCCGCAAGCCATTTCCTTGGCGCCTTGCGCGTGCGGCGCCGAATCGGTGCCGAGGAAGAAGCGCTCGTCGCCGCTGGCGGCGGCCGTCATCAGCGCCAAACGGTGCTCTTCGCGCTTGAGGATGGGCAGGCAGTAGTAATGGGGGCGGATGCCGCCCTTGAAAATCTCGTTGCGGTTGTACAGCAGATGGTGCGCGGTGATGGTGGCGGCGATCGGGCCTTCCGCTTCGGCCACGTACTGCGCCGCATCCTTGGTGGTGATGTGTTCGAACACGACGGACAGTGCCGGGAAGGCGCTGCGCAGCGGGCGCATCACGCGCTCGATGAAGACGGCTTCGCGGTCGAAAATGTCGATTTCCGGATCCGTCACTTCGCCGTGCACGAGGAAGGGCATGCCCACTTCCTGCATCACTTCGAGCACCTTGTAGCAATTCTTCAAATCCGTCACGCCCAGGTCGGAATTCGTGGTGGCGCCGGCCGGATACAGTTTCACGGCTTGCACGATGCCGCTGTCCTGCGCGCGGCGGATTTCGTCGGGCGAGGTGTTGTTCGTCAGGTACAGCACCATCAGCGGATCGAAGTTCACGCCTTCCGGCACGGCGGCCAGGATGCGCTCGCGGTAGGCGCTGGCATCGGCCGTGGTGGTAACCGGGGGTTTGAGGTTCGGCATGACGATGGCGCGGCCGAACTGGCGCGCGCTGTGCGGCAGCACGCTGGCCATGACGGCGCCGTCGCGCAGGTGCAAATGCCAGTCGTCTGGACGGGTGATGGTGATGGAATCTGGGGTGTGATCGAGTGTGGACATGGCGGCTGCTCTCAGGCGGTCATTGCGGATAGCGCCATTTTACCAGCCGCAGGACCGTCCCGCCGGCAGGGAGAGCCCGCGCATGCTGGCGGGGAAACGGCAAAACGGCCGGTATCACCCGGCCGTTTTAACTAAAAGAATGAAGAGCATCAGGACTTGGCCGATGCAGTCTCCTGCTTCGCCACCCAGGCGCGGATCTCGGCCAGCATCTGGTCCAGCTTGACGCGGTCGTATACCTGGCCACGGCTGACCACCAGGCGGATCTGGCGCGTGGCGCCGATGTCCTGCAGCGGGTTCGCGTCGAGCACCAGCAGGTCGGCCGCCTTGCCGGCCGCCACGCTGCCGTAGCGCTCCAGCTTGCCCAGGAAGCGGGGACCGTTGATGACGGCCGACTGCAAGGCTTGCTGCGGCGTCAGGCCGTACTGCACATACAGGCCGATTTCATCGTGCAGGGCCTGGCCCGGATAGTCGAAGGAATTCAAGAAGCCCGCATCGGTGCCGGCGATGATGCTCACGCCCTGCTGCTGCAAAATGGGCAGCAGCTTGGCCGATTGCTCGAACTGCGCGTGGCGCTGGGCGATCGCATCCGGGCCATCCTTGGCGGCGCGCTGCACGCGCCAGTCGTAGGTGGCGCGCAAGCCCTTGCCGATGTACTGCAGGGCAGGATCGTGCGTGTGGTCTTCGCGGTCCAGATACGCCGTTACGCGCGAACCCCACAGGGTCGGCACGATGGCCGTGCCGCGCGCGGCCAGGTAGCTGAAGGCCTTGCGCGCCGTCGGCTCGTCGTAGCTTTGCAGGCTTTCGCGCATGGCCTCCTTGCCCGTCATCGTGCCGGCGGCCACCTTATCCGTCAGCTCCTGTTCGCGCGGCGTGGTGGCGCGCAGCAGGTAGGATTGATGTTCGATCGTGCCCAGGCCCGCATCGGCCATCTGCTCCAACGTGAGCTGCACGGGGATATGGCCCGAAGTGCGCATGCCCCGTTCGCGCGCCTGGCGCAAGGCTTCCAGGTACAGCTCCGGCTTGAGGGTGTTTTCCGTGATCTTCACGAAGTCCACTTGCTGCGCCTGCAGGCCGTCCAGCGCGCGCGTCACTTCCTGCGGCGTGCCCACTTCAATGGTGCCCTTCCACAGCGGCTTGAGGCCTTCGAGCTTGGCGCCAGAGGTAAAGATCGTCGGACCTTCCAGCTGGCCCGCGTTGATCTGCCGGCGCCATGCCAGCACCGTGTCGGGCAAGTCGCCCGAACAGTCGCGCACCGTGGTGATGCCGTGTGCCAGGTACAAAGGCAGCAGCTGCTTGTTCTCGTCGATCAGTTCCGGGCCGCCGCCGAAATGCACGTGCGTGTCCCACAGACCCGGCATCAGATATTTGCCGGGCAGGCGGATGGTCCGCTTCGGCGCGTAGCTGCGCAGCTGCGCGTCATCGACGACGGCGACGATGCTGTCGCCCTTGAGCAGCACGGTCTTGCCGTTGACGCTGCTACCGGCGGCAACGTCGATCAGGGTGGCGTCGCGCAGGGCGATGTCGACGGCGATCTTGTCGGCCGCGTGGGCATGGGCCAGCAAGCCCAGCGCCAGCATGGCGCCGGCGATGTGTTTCATGTCAGGCATGCGTACTCAACTTCAAGGTGATGGAAAATTAATGGATGATCTTGGCGAGGAAATCGCGCGCGCGGTCCGAGCGCGTCGTGTTGAAGAAGTCATCCTTGCTGCAATCCTCGATGATCTTGCCCTGGTCCATGAAGACGATGCGGTTCGCCACGCGCCGGGCAAAACCCATTTCGTGCGTGACAACCATCATCGTCATGCCTTCCTGCGCCAGGCCCACCATCACGTCGAGCACTTCGTTGATCATCTCCGGATCGAGCGCCGATGTCGGCTCGTCAAACAGCATGGCGATCGGGTCCATCGACAGTGCGCGGGCGATGGCCACGCGCTGCTGCTGGCCGCCCGACAGCTGGCCGGGGAACTTGTCCTGCTGCGACAGCAGGCCCACGCGGTCCAGGTATTTCAAGCCCTTGGCATTGGCTTCGTCGGCGCTGCGGCCCAGCACCTTGATCTGGCCGATGGTGAGGTTTTCGCGGATCGACAGATGCGGGAACAGCTCGAAATTCTGGAACACCATGCCGATGCGCGCGCGCAGTTTCGACAAATTCGTTTTCGGATCGTTGACGGTGATGCCGTCGACGATGATCCGCCCCTGCTGGATCGGTTCCAGGCCGTTGACGGTCTTGATCAGGGTCGACTTGCCGGAGCCCGACGGGCCGCAAATGACCATCACGTCACCCTTGGCGACGTTGGTGGTGCAGTCGGTCAGTACCTGGAACTGGCCATACCATTTGCTGACGTTATTGAGTTCAATCATCTTGTTCTTTCTTTTACGGTTAGCGAATGATGGCGACGCGTTTCTGCAGGCGTTTTACCAGGAACGACAAGGCATAGCACAGCACGAAATACACGACGGCGACAAACACGTACATTTCCACCAGGCGGCCGTCGCGCTGCGCGATTTTCGAGGCGGCGCCGACGAAATCGGGAATCGACAGCACGTACACGAGCGACACGTCCTGGAACAGCACGATGGTTTGCGTCAGCAGCACGGGGATCATGTTGCGGAACGCTTGCGGCAGCACGATGCTGCCCATGGTTTGCCGGTAGTTCATGCCCAGCGCCTGTCCCGCCCACACCTGGCCGCGGGGAATCGACTGTATGCCGCTGCGCATGATCTCGCAATAGTAGGCCGCTTCGAACATGATGAAGGTGATCAGCGCGGAAGAAAACGCGCCCACTTTCACGGGCTCGTTGGCGCCGATGATCCAGGCGGCGATATACGGCACCAGGAAGTAGAACCAGAAGATCACCAGCACCAGCGGGATCGAGCGTATCAGGTTGACGTAGCTCGACGCCACGCCAGAGATGATGCGGTTGCTGGACAAGCGCATCAGCGCCAGCAAGGTGCCCAGCACGATGCCGCCCACCATGGCCAGCGCCGTCAGTTTCAGGGTAAACACCATGCCGGTCTGGAACAGATAGACCCACGAGCGAGAGATGACATCGAAATCGAAATTACCGAACATATCAGTGTCCTCCCGTCTTGGCGCCGGCGACGATGAAGCCGGGGATGGCGACCTTTTTCTCGATCAGGTGCATCAGCACCACGACCAGCAGGTTGACGACGATGTAGATGATGGTGGCGGCCGAAAACGCCTCGAACACCTGGAAGGAAAACTCCTGGATGGCGCGCGCGCTGGCCGTCAGCTCGATCAGGCCGATGGTCAGCGCCACGGAACTGTTCTTGATGATGTTCAAAAATTCGCTGGTCAGCGGCGGCAGGATGACGCGCGCGGCCATCGGCAGCAAAATGAAGCGGTAGGTTTGCGGCAGGGTCAGGCCCAGCGCCGTGCCGGCCAGTTTCTGCCCGCGCGGCAGCGCCTCGATGCCCGTCGTCACCTGCACGGCCACGCGCGACGAAGTAAAAAATCCCAGGCACAGCACGGCCGTGACGAATGGTGCATTCGGCAGCGACTTGACCCAGGCGCCCAGGTCGGGCGGCAGCAATTCCGGCATGACGAAATACCAGAGGAACATCTGCACCAGCAGCGGCACGTTGCGGAACAATTCAACGTAGGCATTGGCTACGCCCACCAGCCATTTATTCGGCAGGGTGCGAATGGTGCCGACCACCAGGCCCAATATCAATGCCATGATCCATGCCGCACCGGCCGTGGCCAGGGTCCAGACCAGGCCGGACCACAAGGTGTCCATATACGTGCCCACGCCATCGGGAGAAATCTCCCAGAAAATGCGCCAATTCCAGTTGTAATTCATGATCATCCTTCGCATGCAGCCCGAGGACAGCGGCCAGCCGGCCACCCGTCCCGCAAATAAATCGGGAGGCTTGCGCCTCCCGGTTTGTTACGCAATCTTTACTTTTTCCGTTTGTCCGAAGTTTTCTGCGCTTCGGGTACGGCCGCATAAGCGGCCGGGTCACCGGAGTCGGTCGGATTGGCAAACACGGCCTTCAGTTGCGGCGGCATCGGGAATTTCAGGTTGATGTTTTTCGGCGGGATAGGCGAGGTAAACCATTTCGCATAAATGCGGTTGATGTCGTCGCTCTTGTACAAGCGGATCAGCGCATCGTCGACCACTTTCTTGAAGGCCGGATCGCCCTTGCGCAGCATGATGCCGTACGGTTCGACGGACAGCGCTTCCTTGGTGATTTCGTAGTCGTTCGGGTTCTTCGAGTTGGCCACCTGCGACGCCAGCAAGATGTCGTCGTTGGCTTCGGCCACCGCGCGGCCCGTTTCCAGCATCAGGAACGACTCGGGATGATCCTTGCCGACGGCAATCGTCATGCCCAGGTTCTTTTCCTTGTTCAAAATCGTCATCTGCTTGATGGTCGACGTGCCGGCCGTGGCGACCAGGGTCTTGCCGCGCAAGTCTTCCAGGGTCTTGATGTTCGAGGATTTTTTCGACAGCACGCGGTTGCCGATGACGAACATGGTGGGGGCGAACGCCACCTGCTGCTGGCGCTCCAGATTGTTCGTCGTCGAGCCGCATTCGAGGTCGATGGTGCCGTTGGCCATCAGCGGGATGCGGTTGGCCGAAGTGACGGGGCTCATCACCACTTTCAGTTCGCTCATGCCCAGGTGTTTCTGCAGGGCCGTGACGACTTTCATGCACAGGTCGATCGAATAACCCTGGTATTGCTGCTTGTCATCGAGATAGGAGAAGGGCACGGAGCCGTCGCGCACGCCGAGGGTGACGGAACCGGCTTTCTTGATCTTGGCCAAGGTGCCGGTCAATTCCTGAGCCTGGACTGGCGACATGCTGCTGATGACACCGACGCTGAGCAGCGTGGCGATGATTTTGGTCAATTTCATAAATTCTCCTGGGCGGACAAACGGAATCGATTCCGAACGAAACAACTGTGGTGCAGACGCCACCAATGGAATTAATTTTATTTCATTTTCAGCGCCGGACCAGCCGTTTTCTGCGATTGCCCTCAAATAGGCGCTATACGCGCGCCTGAATCGGCGCGGCTGTAGCATTTTTCCTACTGATTTCCCATTCCCGATTTATTTTGCTGGCGCCAACCCCGCCAACTCGTCCTCTTCCGCCTCATCGTCCCTATTCGCCTGCTGGCGTTGCCACATCTGCGCATACAGGCCGTCAAGCGCCAGCAATTGCGGATGCGTGCCCCGCTCGACGATGCGGCCATGGTCGAGCACGAGGATTTGCTGGGCGTCGGCCACCGTCGACAGACGGTGCGCAATGACCAAAGTGGTGCGGTTTTTGGCAATCTCCTTCAGCTGCGACTGGATCGCCTGTTCGGCCTTGGAGTCGAGTGCCGAAGTGGCTTCATCGAAGATCAGAATGGCCGGGTCTTTCAGCAAGGTGCGGGCAATCGCCACGCGCTGCTTTTCGCCGCCCGACAGTTTTAAGCCCCGCTCGCCCACCATGGAGCTGTAACCATCTGGCAAGCTTTCAATAAAATCATGGATCGATGCGGCTTTGGCTGCCGCCACGATGGCTTCCTTGCTGGCGCCCGGCTTGCCGTAGGCGATGTTGTATTCGATGGTGTCGTTGAACAGCACCGTATCCTGCGGCACGATGCCGATGGCCGCGCGCAGGGAATCCTGCGTGATATTGCGCAAGTCCTGGCCATCGATGGTGATGCCGCCGCCATCGACTTCATAGAAGCGGAACAGCAAACGCGACAAGGTCGACTTGCCCGAGCCGCTGTGGCCCACCACGGCCGTCGTCGTGCCGGCGGGGATCTGGAAATCCACGTCGAACAGGATTTGCCGCTTGGCTTCATAGCTGAAATTCACGTGCTCGAAACGCACGGCCGCACCCCGCGTGACGAGCGGTTTGGCGTCCGGCGTATCGGCGATTTCGCGGTTCTCGTTCAGCAGGGAAAACAATCGCTCCATGTCGGCCAGGCTTTGCTTGATTTCGCGGTAAATGACGCCGAGGAAATTGAGGGGAATGTACAGCTGGATCATGAAGGCATTCACCAGCACCAGGTCGCCCAGGGTCATCGTGCCGGCGATCACGCCCACGGTGGCGCGCCACAAAATCAAGGTGACGGCCGTGGCGATGATCAAGGACTGGCCTGTGTTCAGCAGGGATAGCGAGGTCTGCGATTTCACGGCGGCCGATTCGTAGCGCTGCAAGCCTTCGTCATAGCGCTTCGCTTCGTAATCCTCGTTGCCGAAATATTTTACGGTTTCATAGTTGATCAACGAATCGATGGCCTTGGTATTCGCCTTCGAGTCGAGGTCGTTCATGGTGCGACGGAAATGCGTGCGCCAGTTCGTCACCAAGACGGTGAACGCGATGTACGACACGAGCGCCACCGCCGTGATCACGGTGAACCAGATATCGTAATGCAAGATCAGATAGCCGAGCACGAGGGTGATTTCCACCAGGGTCGGCAGGATGTTGAACAGGGTGTAGGAAATGAGCGAGCCGACGCTGCGCGTACCCCGTTCGATATCGCGCGTCATGCCGCCCGTCTGGCGGTTCAAATGGAAACGCAGGGACAGCGCATGCAGGTGGCGGAACACTTGCAGGGCGATGGTGCGCACGGCGCGCTGCGTGACCCGGGCGAACAGAAATTCGCGCAATTCCGTAAACAAGGTGGTTGACAGGCGCAGCAAGCCGTACGCCACCAGCAAGCCCACGGGCAGCACCAGCAGCGCTTGCGGATGCGCGGCCGTGATCGTCATGGCATCGACGAGTTTTTTCAGGATCAGGGGCACGCCCACGTTGGCGAGCTTGGCGCCCACCAGGCATAGCAGCGCCAGCAATACTCGCCATTTGTAGACCCACAGGTAGGGCAGCAAGGTCTTGATGGTGGCGAAATCGCTGTGGCTGGCGGAAGCTGGCGAGCGGGGCGGAGGGGGAGTCTGGGAACGGCGCATGGCGAAGGTCGGCTTTTTATGGTTCAATCGCAGCAATTGTAGCCTTTCATGAGAATAAAAGATGAGCACCTCCCCAGACCGTCCCGACAACTGCCTCGCCTCCGGCCTGCCCGCCGGAAAAATGCCCGAACTGCGCATGATGCCCGCGCCGTCCGACGCCAATGTGTACGGCGACGTGTTCGGCGGCTGGATCATGGCGCAAGTCGATATCGCCGGCTCCCTGCCGGCCACGCGGCGCGCCAACGGCCGTGTCGCCACCATCGCCGTCAATTCCTTTGTCTTCAAAAACCCCGTCTTCGTCGGCGATCTGCTGTCCTTCTACGCCGACATCGTCAAGGTGGGCAATACGTCGATCACCGTCAATGTCGAGGTGTATGCCGAGCGCAACCGCCTGCAGGCCTGCATCGTGAAAGTCACGGAAGCAACCCTGATCTACGTGGCGACGGACTCCGACCGCAAGCCGCGCAAGGTGCCGCCCATCGAGACCTTATTGGCGTCTTGATTGTCGTAATCATTCCACACCATGGATAGCCAGCGCCGCATCTTCTTGCTGAGCGCTGCGCGCATCACGGCACTGGCCGCGACCGGCAGCGTGCTGTCCGGTTCCAGCGCCAGCGCCGCCACGCGCCTCAATGGCACCGGCTATCCGTTTGCGCTCGGCGTCGCTTCCGGCTCGCCCTTGCCCGACGCCGTCGTGCTGTGGACCCGCATCTGCTACGACCCGCTGCACGCAGCCGCCACGCCCGCCATCGCCCTGAACGTGCGCTGGGAAGTGGCCGAAGACGAGGCTTTCCGGCGCATCGCCGCCAAGGGGCAAGCGACCGCCACGCCCGCCCTCGCGCACAGCGTGCACGTCGACGCGGGCGGTCTGGCGCCCGGACGCTGGTACTGGTACCGCTTCATGCTGGGTGACGCCGTCAGCCCCGTGGGCCGCACGCGCACGGCGCCCGAGCCCGGCTCCATGCCTGCCTCGCTGAAACTGGCCGTCGCCTCATGCCAGCACTGGGAATTCGGCGCGTATGCGGCGCACCGGCACATCGCGGCGGCGGCGCCCGACCTGGTGGCCTTCCTCGGCGATTACATTTATGAGTGGGGGCCGTACCAGCTGCAGCACCCGAGCCGGGCCGTGCGCACGCACGAAAGTTTTACCTTGGACGAGTACCGCGCCCGCTACGCGCAATACAAGAGCGACCGCGACTTGCAGGGCGCGCACCTGGCCGCGCCGTGGATCGTCACCTGGGACGACCATGAAGTGGCCAACGACTACGGCAACGACCGCGACGAGTTGCTCACGCCCACCTTCCTGCAGCGCCGCGCGGCCGCCTACCAGGCGTTTTATGAGCACATGCCGCTGCGCCTGCTGCCGCTGGGGCGGCGCGGCTTTGTCGACATGCGCATCTACCAGCGCTACGACTGGGGCCGGTTGGCGCGCTTCCACGTGCTGGACGACCGGCAATACCGCGCCTACCACGCCTGCGCCAAACCGGGCCGTGGCGGCTCCAATTCCGTCACCACGCGCAACTGTCCCGACTTGCTCAAGCCCGACCGCACCATGCTGGGCGAGGAACAGCAGCGCTGGCTGCAAGCCGGTCTCGATGATTCCCCGGCGCGCTGGAATATCCTGGCTCAGCAAACCCTGATGGCGCAATCGAGTCAGGTACCCATCGTGCGGCCCGGCGAAGAGCGCGTCTGGACCGATGGCTGGGACGGCTATCCCATGGCGCGCCAGCATCTGCTCGACGCATTGCGCAGCAGCAAGGCCAGCAATCCGCTGGTGTTGTCGGGCGACGTGCACACCTTTTATGCGACGGAACTGAGCCGCAACGCCATGCGGCCCACCGGCAAGGATAATCCCGTGCTGGCGACCGAGTTTTGCGGCACCTCGATCACGTCGAGTTCCCGCCCGCAGGCGCGCACCGACCAGTACGTGGCGATGAACCCGCACATCCGCTACGGACGCAGCGACAAGCGCGGCTATATGTTGCTGGAGATCACGCCAGAAAAAAGCACGGCTCTGTTCCAGGGCCTGGAAAATGTACGCGACAGCACATCCGGCATCGCGACACTGGCCAGCTTCACCGTGCAGGACGGCAAGGCGGGCCTGCAACGCAGCTAAGCTACGCTTTTCAAGGCGTCGCGGTAACGCCGGCTGACGGGCACTTCGCCGCCCGTGGACAGCACGGCGCGCGCGTCGCCCGATTCCAGCGGTATGATGGTCTGCACGAAATCGAGGTTGACGATATAGCTGCGGTGCACGCGCACAAAGCGCTTGCCGTCCAGGCGGCGCTCGATGGCGGCCATGGTCGAACGCAGCGGATAATCGTGCCCGCGCACATGCAGGTTCACATAGTTGCCCCAAGCCTGTATCCATTCGATCTCAAGAGCCGGCAACAGAAAATCCTTGCCCAGCTTGCGCACCAGAAACCGCTCCGGCTGCTGCACCGGTTCCACGGCGGGCCCTTCATCGGGCTCGCCCAGCAAGGTCGCCTCGCCTTGCCAGCGCATCAGCAGCAACTGGTAAAAGCCCACGGCCAGCAGGACGAGGAAGTAAGCACGCACATCTTTCAGGTATTCATACGGCAACTCGCGCCACCAATGACCGAAATCGTAAGCGCTGCCGGCGCTCCAGTACGCCAGCTTGCGCAAGGCCACCATGGCCGCCACATGCACCAGGCTGTAGGCGACCGACGCGGCCAGGTGCCAGCGCAGGTTCTGGCGCTGGAACACCAGCTGCAGCGGCCGGTACTGTCCCGCCAGCACGACCACGGGCACCAGCGCCAGCAGCACCAGATTGCTGCTCCACTCCCACACGGCCACTTCCCAGAATGGCGTATTGACGCCGGCGCGCTGCAGGTCCAGCCAGACCAGCCAGCTGTTGACGCTGGCCTGCAGCAGATACAGCACGATCCAGAATCCCGGCTCGGCCACGCGGCGCCAGCGTTGATAACGTTGCAACAGGTCAGTGGAAGCGATGTGCATGGTTTGGGGGCTTGAATGAGTTACATGATTGTAAGGTCCCACACCCGTCCCAGGCGATCCATTCGTCCCAGCCAGCCGTCCGCTGGTCCCATTTCGCTGGCACGCTGCCCCGTCGCTGCCTATGCTGTGGTTTCCTTCACCACTCGCCCACGATCATGACCATAGCCTCCCGCCGTCACGATATCGACGCCTTGCGCTTTCTCGTCTTCAGCCTGCTGATTGTCTATCACACTGCCCTGCTGTACATGGATGGATGGCACTTTCACATGCACAGCAGCTACGCCACCGATGCCTTGAACATGCCGCTGATCTTCCTCAACCGCTGGCGCATGGAAATCGTCTTCCTCATCTCCGGCGTCTCGTGCGCCATGATGACGCAGGCCTCGCGCGGCGCCTTCCTGTGGCGCAGGACCAAGCGGCTGCTGCTGCCGCTGCTGTTCGGCATGGCCGTCATCATTCCCATCCAGCCGTATTGCGAAGGGGTCAGCAAGGGCCTGGTCGAGCCTGGATATGGGCAGTTCCTGCTGCATTACTTTGGCGGCCATGCCTGGCCGGCAGGCGCCTTCGATGGCTGGCAATATGGCTTTACCTGGAACCACCTGTGGTATCTCGTGTACTTGCTGCTGTACATCATCGTACTGGTGGCGCTGCAGCCGCTGCTGACGGCGCTGCGCCCCCGGTTCCAGCGCTTGCACGGCTGGCGTCTGCTGGTCCTGCCTGCCCTGCCACCCTTGGCGGCAATGGTCTTCCTCAAAATGCGCTATCCGGAAACCCATGCGCTGGTGCGCGACTGGTATGCGCACGCCATGTATTTCACGCTGTTCCTGTATGGCTGGTGGCTGGGCAATGACAAGGGATTGTGGGCGGAACTGGCGCGCTTGCGCTGGCATACGCTGTGGCTGGGCCTGGGCGCGTTTGCCGTGTATATGTTTTTCGACCAGATATATTCGGAAAACCTGCTGACCTGGGCCTCGTTCGGCTCCTGGCCCATGCGTAATCTATACATGTGGCTGGCCATCTGCGCCATCCTGGGCTGGTCGCACACCTTGCTGAATAAACCTTTTGCCTGGCTGCCGTGGGCGCGCCAGGCTGTGTTTCCCTGGTACCTACTGCACCAGAGCGCGATTATCCTGCTGGCTTACTGGCTGGTGCCGCTGAAGCTGAGTCCCGTGCTGGAACCGCTGCTGATACTGGCTGGCACGGTGGCGACTTGCTGGTTGGGGACGTCGCTGCTGATCAGCAAAGTGCACTGGCTGCGCCCCTGCTTCGGCCTGCCCGCCAGGCCACGGCAAGCCGTAGCGGCGGACACGGCCTTGGCGGCGAATTAAGCTACTTTCTTTTCGTCGCGCAATTGACGGCGCAAGATCTTGCCGACATTCGTCTTCGGCAATTCATCGCGGAACTCGATGTATTTCGGTTTCTTGTAAGCCGTCAATTCATGTTTGCAATGCTCGCGGATCTGCTCCACCGTCAGGTTCGGGTCCTTGCGCACGACAAACACTTTCACGGCTTCGCCCGCGTTGGCGTCCGGCACGCCGATGCATGCGCATTCGAGCACGCCCGGACAGGACGCGACCACGTCTTCCACCTCGTTCGGATACACATTGAAGCCGGAGACGATGATCATGTCTTTCTTGCGGTCTACGATTTTTACATAGCCGCGCTCGTCCATGACGCCCACGTCGCCCGTCTTGAAGTAGCCGTCGGCCGTCATCGACTTGGCCGTCTCGTCCGGACGCTGCCAATATCCCGCCATCACTTGCGGGCCGCGCACGGCGATTTCGCCCGGCTCACCCAGCGGCACTTCCACGCCGTCATCATTCAGAATCGCCACTTCCGTCGACGGGAAAGGCAAGCCGATGGTGCCCGTGAATTCCGTGATATCGACGCGGTTGCCCGTCACCACGGGTGATGTTTCCGACATGCCATAGCCTTCGATCAGCGGGCAGCCCGTCAGTTTCAGCCAGCGTTCGGCCACGTTGCGTTGCAAGGCCATGCCGCCGCCGTTGCACACTTTGTAGCTGGAGAAATCGAGCTTGGCGAAGTCCGCATTGTTCAGCAGCGCGTTGTACAAGGTATTGACGGCCGGGAAGACGACGATCTTGTGCTTGCTCAATTCCTTGACGAAACCAGGGATGTCGCGCGGGTTGGGAATCAGCACGCACATGCCACCCAGGCGCATGCCCATCAGGGCGCTGACCGTCAGCGAGTAGATGTGATACAGGGGCAAGGCGCACATGAATCCCATCGAAGTGGCGCGCATTTCAGGCGTCATCACGGGCGCCATCCACGCCTCGTTTTGCAGTACGTTGGCAATCACGTTACGGTGCAACAGCATCGCGCCTTTTGAGACGCCCGTCGTGCCGCCCGTGTATTGCAGGAAGACGATATCGTCATGCCCCTGCTGCACCGGCGTCAGGCTCAAGCGTGCACCCTCGGCCAGCATCTTGTTGAAACTGATGGCGTTCGGCAAGGAGAACGCAGGCACCATTTTCTTGATCTTGCGCACGACGAAGTTGACGATGGTGCCCTTCAAGCCGCCCAGCAAGTCGCCCATGGTGGCCACGATCACGTGCTTGACTTGGGTATGCGGCAACACCTGTTCGACCGTCGTGGCGAAGTTTTCCAGCACGATGATCGCTTCGCTGCCCGAATCGACCAGCTGGTGCTGCAGTTCGCGCGGCGTGTACAGCGGATTGACGTTCACCACCGTGTAGCCGGCGCGCAGGATCGCCGCCATGGCGACCGGATATTGCAGCACGTTCGGCAGCATGATCGCCACGCGCGCGCCCCGTTGCAGCCCCTTGCTTTGCAGCCAGGCGCCCATCTGCAGTGACAACTGGTCGAGCTCGCGGTAGGTCAGGAATTTATCCATGCACACGAAGGCATTGCGGTCCGCATATTTCTGGAACGACTCTTCCAGCAAATGCGTGACGGAACGGTATTGCGTGCAATCAATCTCTGCGGGCACGCTGTCCGGGTACGACTTCAACCAAATCTTGTCCATCTCGCCTCATCTTTATCTGTAAAAGGGATGCGCCTCCTGGCGCATCCACACTGTTTATGCTGCTATCTTCGATTCATCGCGCAAGGCGCGACGCAAAATCTTGCCGACGTTGGTCTTCGGCAGTTCATCGCGGAATTCGATGTATTTCGGCCGCTTGTAGCCCGTGAACTGCTCCTTGCAATACGCGGCCAGCACGGCCTGGGTC
The DNA here is from genome assembly GCF_002735765.1 of Janthinobacterium sp. BJB304. Classification (NCBI taxonomy): domain Bacteria; kingdom Pseudomonadati; phylum Pseudomonadota; class Betaproteobacteria; order Burkholderiales; family Oxalobacteraceae; genus Janthinobacterium; species Janthinobacterium sp. BJB304. Next base: position 8,242 of record NZ_PDZN01000024.1, on the reverse strand, counting down.
AGGTTCGGGTCCTTGCGCACGACAAATACTTTCACGGCTTCGCCCGAGTGTTCATCGGGCACGCCCACGCACGCGCATTCGAGCACGCCCGGATGGGCCGCGATGACGGCTTCGACTTCGTTCGGATACACATTGAAGCCGGAGACGAGAATCATGTCTTTCTTGCGGTCCACGATCTTCACGTAGCCGCGCTCGTCCATGATGCCCACGTCGCCCGATTTAAAATAGCCGTCCGGTGTCATGACCTTGGCCGTTTCATCGGGACGGTTCCAGTAGCCGCTCATCACTTGCGGGCCACGGATGGCGATCTCGCCCGTCTGGCCCAGCGGCACTTCCTTGCCGTCATCGTCGAGGATGGCGATATCGGTCGACGGAATCGGCAAGCCGATGGTGCCGGAGAACGCCGTGCTGTCAGCGCGGTTGCAGGTAGCGACAGGCGAGGTTTCCGACAAGCCATAGCCTTCGATGATGGACACGCCCGTCACCTGCAGCCACTTGTCGTTGACGGCTTGCTGCACCGCCATGCCGCCGCCATTGGCGATCTTCAAGCCCGAGAAATCGAGCTTGGCAAAATCGGGATGGTTGACCAGCGCGTTATACAGCGTATTGACCGCAGGCAGCAGGTTGAACTTGTATTTTCCCAGTTCCTTGATCAGGCCCGGGATATCGCGCGGATTCGGGATCAGGATATTCAGGGCGCCCACGCGCGTGCCCCACATGGCGCAAGCCGTCAGGGCAAAGATATGGTACAGCGGCAGGGCGCAGACGACGATCATCTGTTCCTTGCTGTTCTGGTCGAGCGCCGCGCCCGACCACGCTTCGCTTTGCAGCACATTGGCGATCACATTGCGGTGGCTCAAGGTCGCGCCTTTCGACACGCCCGTCGTGCCGCCCGTATATTGCAGGAAAGCGGGATCGTTGATGCTCAGCTCGACGGGCGTGAGCTTCATGCGGCTGCCCAGCGCCAGCGCCTGCTTGAAACGCATGGCGTTCGGCAAGGAATACGCGGGCACCATCTTCTTGACGTTGCGCACGACAAAATTGACGATCATGCCCTTCAAGCCGCCGAGCATTTCGCCCATGCTGGCGACGACGATGTGCTTGACGGCCGTCTTGCTCAATACTTGCTCGACCGTATGGGCAAAATTTTCCAGCACGATGATCGCTTCGCTGCCCGAATCGTTGAGCTGGTGCTCAAGTTCGCGCGGCGTATATAAAGGGTTGACGTTGACCACCGTGTAGCCGGCGCGCAGCACGGCCGCGATCGCGACCGGATACTGGAGCACGTTCGGCATCATCAGGGCCACCCTGGCCCCCTTCTTCAGCCCACGGCTTTGCAGAAAGGCCCCCAGCTGGCGCGAATAGGTATCGAGTTCGGCATAGGTGAGAAATTTGTCCATGCAGACATAGGCATTGCGATCCGCATATTTTTGAAACGCTTCTTCCAGCAAATGCACCAGCGAACGATATTGATCAGGATCGATGTCGGCGGGGACGCCGGGAGGATACGACTTCAGCCAAATTTTTTCCATCCTGTGCCTCTTGTCTCGAATAATCGTGGGGGAGCCGGCGCATCTTGCCGACGCGGATCATCGCTGCGGATTCTGTCGTCCTGCAGTCAGTTTGAGCATTCTGACGAGCAATTGCTCTATGCTACTAATGCGATGCTATCGGGCGCCGCGCTTCCATGCAAGCGCTTTCAACAGTATTCGAGCAGCAACTCTAAGGCCTTTTTATGCTGCGTTGCAGCATGATAAATACGCTGTTACCGAATCGCTTGCCTCGGCGTACTGGACAATCTTTACGGGTCAGGGGCTGGACAATTGTTCCAGCGCATGCCTGCGCTCAGGCTTCTTGATCTGGGCCATTGTGTGCACTGCAGCATAAAAAGCACGAAAGTTCTTTTTTTCTTCCAGCAATTTTTTAAAGGCAGGCAAAAATTCATTGTAGGTAGACACCGATGCCAGGTGCGCATTGCTCAAGGGCTGCTCGAACCAGCGGTCGTAACCGGCAAAACCGCCCCAGTTTTGCTTGAGCACCTGATACGCGTCTTGCAATGCTGCAAACACCTGCGCCTTGCGCGCGCGCTTGTCCGCATCGCTGGCGTCGCTCGCATACACGGCGTCCAGCTTCCCCCGGTATGTCAGCAGCAAGGCCAGAAAATCCTGGCGCCGCGCCGCGTACTGAGCGTAGGCCGCGCGCATCGCGTCATTGCCCTCGCGCGCCAGCCAGCGCTGCACGCCCGCCTCTTCCACGGCGCTGGCAAACGATTCGTTGAAGGCCGAATCGCCGGGCACGTACACCACCTGGTGCGCCAGTTCATGGAAAATCAGGCGCGCCAGTTCCGCATCGTTGTAGTTGATAAAGGTCGACAGCAGGGGATCGTCGAACCAGCCCAGGGTGGAATACGCGGGCACGCCGCCCACCTGCACGTCGTAATGCTGGGCGCGCAGCTCGTCGGCATACGCGAGCGCCTCATCCTTGCTGTAATAGCCGCGGTAACTCACGCAGCCGGCGATGGGAAAACACCATTGCAGCGGCTGCAGCGACAGTTCCGGCGTGGCCACCACGTTCCACAGCACGAATGGGCGCCGCAGGGCCGCGTAATTCTTGTAGCTGCCATTGTCCGGCAAATCCAGTTCGCTGACGGCAAAGCGGCGGATCTGCTGCGCCTTGGCCAGGCGCACTTTCAGGCGCGGTTCGGTGGCCGGGTCATCGAGCCAGTCACCTATGGGGCGCGCGCCGGACCACAGCGCATATTGTCCCTGCGCCGCCTGCGTGTAGTAGCGCAGCTGCGTGCAGCCGCCCAGCGGCAGGCACAGCATGCCGACAAGCAGCCGGGCCGGCCAGCGCGCCATGTCAGGCAACCTTTTCCACTTCGACCAGCGTGTCATAAAAGGTGGGCGCGCGGCCCATGTCCGTCAGGCGCTGGCTGGTCACTTCATTGGCGTTCTTGCCGTCGCTGGCGAGTTTCTTCCACCACACGGACAAACCCACCACCAGGCCTTTCCTCGCCTTGTCCGTGACCCTGGCCTTGGCGACAAAGCTGCCGCGGTCATTGAAGATGCGCACCATGTCGCCGGCCGCGATGCCTCGCGCGGTACAGTCGTCCGGGTGGATGTCAAGGTGCGGCTCGCCCTCGGCCGCGCGCAGGCTTTTCACGTTCACAAAAGTGGAGTTGAGGAAGTTGCGCGCCGGCGGCGAAATCATGGCCAGCGGGAAACGCGCCGCCAGCGCGGGATTGCTGGCTGGCGATTCGTGCGGTGCGATATACGTGGGCAAGGGATCGAGTCCCGCCTGCGCCATGGCGCTGGAATACAACTCGCACTTGCCCGATGGCGTGGGGAAACCACCCTCGGCAAAGGGCGCCTCGGGCATGGCCAGCTTTTGCCAGCCCGTGCGTTTCAGCGATTCCCAGTCGAAATGCACGGCACGGGCATCCGTCGCATCGAAGGCCTTGGCCGCCAGCGCATCGTCGCATTCCTGGAAACATGGATCATCAAAGCCCATGTGTCGCGCCAGCAGGCGGAAGATTTCCGTATTCGCCTTCGCTTCGCCCAGCGGCGCCACGGCCGCATTGTTCGCCATCATGTACAAATGGCCGTAGGTGGAATGCGCATCGACGTGTTCCAGCTGCGTGGTGGCGGGCAGCACGATGTCGGCGTAATCGACGGTATCGGTCTGGAAGTGCTCGAGCACGACCGTAAACAAATCCTCGCGGGCAAAACCCTGCGCCACTTTCGAGGAATCGGGCGCCACGGCCAGGGGATTCGAGTTGTAAACGATCACTGCCTCGACTTGCGGGCCGAACTCGGCGGAACTTTCTTTCAATAAATCGTCGCCGATGGTGCTCATGTTGATGGTGCGCGGCGTGCCTTTCAATAAGTCGGGGCGCTGCAAGGCCTTGCGGTTGACGGGGAAGGAACCCGAGCTCGACAGCTGCATGCCGCCGGCCGGATGGCGCCAGGCGCCCGTCAGAGCCGGCAGGCAGGCGATATTGCGCACGGCCATGCCACCGCCATGCACGCGCTGCACGCCATAGTTGGCACGGATGGCGGCGCCCTCGCCGGAACGGCAAGCGTGGCCGTACAGGCGCGCCAGTTCCACCACTTCCGTGGCCGTGATGCCGCACACCTCGGCCGCGCGTTCAGGCGGCCACGCCAAAGCGCGCTGTTTCAAGGCAGCGTAGCCCACAGTGTAGCGTTCGATGTAGTCATGATCGAGCAAATCTTCCACAATCAAGACATGCATCAAACCCAGCGCCAGGGCCGCATCGGTGCCCGGCAGCAAGGCGATATGCTGATGGCATTTTTCTGCCGTCAGCGAACGGTAAGGGTCGATGGCGATCAGGGTGGCGCCGTTGCGCTTGGCCTCTTGCGCGCGCATCCAGAAGTGCAGGTTCGAGGCGATGGGATTGCCGCCCCAGATGATGATCAATTTCGCGTTCTGGAACTGCTCCAGGTCCGTGCCGATGCTGGCGCCCACCGTGTAGCGGTAGCCCGTGGCGCCGGCCGACGCGCAGATGGTGCGGTCCAGCAGGGAAGCGCCCAGCTGGTTGAAGAAGCGCGAAGACATCGATTCGCCCTGCACCAGGCCCATGGTGCCGCAGTAGCTGTACGGCAAGATCGCCTGCGGATCGCGCGCGGCGATCGGTTTCAGGCGGGCGGCGATGGTCTGCAATGCTTCTTCCCAGCTGATGCGCTCGAACTTGCCCTCGCCCTTCTTGCCCACGCGGCGCAGCGGATGCAGCAGCCGGTCCGCATGGTAGGTGCGCTCCGTGAAGCGCGACACCTTGGTGCACAGCACGCCAGCCGTGGTCGGGTGGTCGGGATCGCCCTTGACGGCGGTGGCCACCCCATCGGTCACGGTGACCAGCAAGGCGCAGGTATCGGGGCAATCGAGCGGGCAGGCGGCGCGCACTTGGGTGGTGGTCATCGGGTAATCCAAAAACGTTGGGGGAAGGCGATACTGTAAACCATTCCGCGCGCTTGCTGTTGGCGTCAGGGCAAGCTGGTCCGTGCGCTGGATTTACCCCGCAAACAAGGGCTACAATGCATTATTAGCCGCGTCTGTTTTTGATCAAACAAGCGCGGTCCGGCGCGCCATACATTGCTGCGTGCCAGCATCCACAGGAGAGTCCCATGAAACTAGTTGATCCGATCTTGGCGTTTCAATCCGAACTGCAAGGTATCCGCCGCGACCTGCATGCGCACCCCGAGCTGTGCTACGAAGAACAGCGCACCTCGGACGTGGTCGCCGCCAAACTGACGGAATGGGGCATTCCCGTGGTGCGCGGCCTAGGCCGCACTGGCGTGGTCGGCATCATCAAAAATGGTACCTCGACACGCGCCATCGGCCTGCGCGCCGATATGGATGCCTTGCCCATGCAGGAAATGAATACCTTCGAGCATGCCTCGCGCCACCCGGGCAAGATGCACGCCTGCGGCCACGACGGCCACACGGCCATGCTGCTGGGGGCGGCCCATTACCTGGCGCAACACCGCAACTTCGACGGCACCGTCTACCTCGTCTTCCAGCCGGCGGAAGAAGGCGGTGCCGGCGCGCGCGAAATGATAGCAGACGGCTTGTTTACCCGCTTTCCCATGGATGCCATCTACGGCATGCACAACTGGCCAGGCGCGGAAACGGGCACCCTGAGCGTGGTAGAAGGCCCGATGATGGCGTCGAGCAATGAATTCCACGTCACCGTCAAAGGCAAGGGTGCGCATGCGGCCCAGCCCCACAAGGGCATCGACCCCGTGATGGTGGCCGTGCAAATCGCCCAGAGCTGGCAAACCGTCATCACGCGCAACAAGAGTCCGCTCGACACGGCCGTGCTGTCGATCACGCAAATCCATGCGGGCAGCGCCACCAACGTGATTCCCGATGACGCGAGCCTGGTCGGCACCGTGCGCACCTTTACCACGCCCGTGCTGGACCTGATCGAAGAGCGCATGCGCGACATCGCCGTGCACACGGCCGCCGCATTTGGCGCGGAAGTCGATTTCCACTTCAAGCGCAACTATCCGCCGCTGGTCAACCATGCGAAGGAAACGGCGTTTGCCGTCGACGTGATGAAAAGCGTGGTGGGCGCGGACAAGGTCAACGCGAATGTCGAACCGACGATGGGCGCGGAAGATTTCGCGTTTTTCCTGCAGGAAAAGGCCGGCTGTTACATCTTTATCGGCAATGGCGATGGCGAGCACCGCGATGGCGGCCACGGCCTGGGCCCGTGCGTCTTGCACAACGGCAGCTACGACTTCAACGACAATCTGCTGCCGATCGGCGCCAGTTTCTGGGTCAAGCTGGCCGAAGCGAGCCTGCCCGTCGCTTGATTCAGCTCAGCTTATCCTGACCAGTGCCCAAACGCTGGCCCGGATTCAACGCTTCCAGGGCCAGCAAGGCCGCCGCATGGTCTGCCGTCGGGTGGCTGGTGGCGAGGGTTTCATAGCGCTGCGTCACCAGTTGCGTCACCGGCAAGGTGACGTGGGCCGCCTCGGCCGCCGCGAGGATGTTATGCATATCCTTGATCTGGCTCTTCACCTGGCCACCGGCAACAAAGTTGCGCTCCAGCATGCGCTGGCCATGCACCTCCAAAATCTTGCTCTCGGCAAAACCGCCACGAATAGCGGCGCGTACGGCGCTCGCATCGGCGCCGGCCGCCTGGGCCAGCAGCAAGGCTTCCGCCACGATAGTCAATGTCGCGCCGACGATCAGCTGATTGCACAGCTTGGCAACCTGGCCGCTGCCGGCCGGCCCCACCAGAGTCGGGCGCCCCATGGCCGCCAGAATCGATTCAACCCGCGCGTAATCGCTGGCACTGGCGCCGGCCATGATGGCCAGGGTACCCGCCTGCGCTCCGCCGACGCCGCCCGACACGGGCGCATCGATGAAGCCATGGCCAGCGGCGTGCAGAGTGGTATGGAATTGCTGGGCTTCTGATTGTCTGGTGGAACTCATGTCGATCCAGATCGCGCCAGTTGCCAGGGCCGGCAGCGCTTCTTGCAGCACCTGCGCCACGATGGGACCGGCTTCCAGCATCGAGATGACCACGTCCGCGCCATTGACCGCCTCAGCCACGGAAACGGCCGGCTGCGCCCCTGCCGCACGCAGGACTTCGGCCTTGCTGTGCGTGCGATTCCAAATTGTGACAGAATATCCAGCGCGTAGCAGGCACCGGACCATCGGATCCCCCATCAGACCGATACCAAGAAATGCGATTTTTGTAGAGAATGTCAATTGAACCCCTGAGATCAACAAGTGGCGAGAGCGGCATGCAAAGCAAGGTGCCTGTACAAACAAGACAAGCCTAACGGCCAATTTTACGATGAAAGCCTCTATGTTCTTCAAGAAGAATCTCCTCAAATCCATCGCCGCCGTCACCGCGCTGATGGCGGCCAACGCCGGCTTTGCCGCCGACGACAAACTGATCGACTCCGTCTACGGCGAATATGCCAAGGGCGTCAAAGTACAGATGTTGCGTGCTGGCGTGACCTCGAACTGGGATAAGGCCTGGTTTGTATCGAATGGCACGCAGCTGAGCGGTTACTGGGATGCCAGCATCGGCGGTTGGGATGGCAAGAGCTATCGCAACGTTCCTGGCCAGCATCAAAAACTGTGGGACCTGGGCTTTACCCCTGTCTTCCGCTTTGAAAACACGAATAAGCTGGGCTTCTACGCGGAAGGCGGCATTGGCGTGCACATGCTGTCCAAGCTGTACGATAACGACGATAACCGCCTGTCGACCCACTTCCAGTTCGGCGACCATATCGGCATCGGGTATGTCTTCAATAACAAATGGGAAGTCGCTGCGAAAATCCAGCATTTCTCGAACGGCGGCTACAAGAAACCGAACAGCGGCGTCAATTACATGAACGTCAAAGTCGCTTATCACTTTTAATTGGTTTGATAAATGACAAAGGCAGCGCGCAGCGCTGCCTTTTTTTCGTCTGTTGCATTGGCAGCTGATGAACAGCCGGGGTCAGACCCTCCATGCCGCAAACTCAGGGGCTTGTACTATCGCCGATGGGGGTCTGACCCCAGCCTTCGCTTGGGGCTAACGCTAAAACCACCAGACGAAAAAAAACCCGCCAATTGCTTGACGGGTTTTTCTCTTACTGCGAATAACAAGCCTGACGATAACCTACTTTCACACTGGTTGCAGCACTATCATCGGCGCAAAGTTGTTTCACGGTCCTGTTCGGGATGGGAAGGGGTGGGACCAACTTGCTATGGTCATCAG
>NZ_PDZN01000023.1:0-109383 GCF_002735765.1 Janthinobacterium sp. BJB304 | reverse complement strand
GACAGATGCCGGGGCGGGCGCAGCAGGCGCAACAGCAGGCTCGGCCGCCGTCGCGCCGTCGAGCGCCGGGTCGCTGATGGCCAGCGGCTGCTCGGCGGCAGGCGCTGGTTCCGCCTGCGCGGGCAAGACTGGAACAGCTTCCGGCGCCGGCGCTGCCGGCTTGCTTGAGAGAAAATAGTAAGCGCCCGCACCGCCCAGCAGTACTACTGCGGCGACGGCTGCAGCGATCAGTTTCATGCGGCTGCCCGCCGCTGGGCTGTCACTTGGCGTGTCGGCCACGGGAGCTGGCGCTGGTGCGGGTGCGGGTGCGGGTGCAGGATCGGCACGGCGCTTTTCCAGCACGGGCGGTGGCGGCGGTGGCGGTGGCGCGACCGGTTCCGGGATGAAGACGGGAACGGGTTCCGGAACAGCTTGCGCGACCATTTCTGCCACTGGAGCGGGCTCAGGAACGACCACACTGACTGGTTCAGGAATCGGCGCCGACACAGGTACCGCAACAGGTTCTGGTGGCAGCACTGGCGCCACGGCAAAGCTGAACGCGCATTTGGGGCAGAACTTGGCGTCGGGCTTGCAATCATGGCCGCACTGGCCACAGGATTTGCCCGGCACGGCAGCGGCGGCGGTCGTGGCGGCGGCAAACGTCGTGCCGCAGGAAGAACAGAATTTGGCGCCCGGCTTATTCTCGGCTTGGCAGGAAAGGCATTTCAATTGGCATCTCTTTTCATATCAACGCTGGGAGTCGCGTACGCTGGCGCTTGCCAGAAAGGCAGCATTGTTGCCGTACGGCTAAATATCCAACGAGTATATTTTCAAACACCAAGTTGCCACAAGGGAAAATTGCCTTTTGCTCTATTCAATTTTTAAATATTGGTAAAAATCCCGCCGCCACGGCGGTTTGCCGCCCCATCTTGGTGCGCCCATAGCAAAAAACCCGGCAACGCAGTACGCGTTGCCGGGTTTTTCAGAGGATGCCCGAGGGCGGAAGACTATCTACTTGCGTCCACCCCGTGCCGGCGCGGCATGGCCGCCCTTGGCTGGCGGCTTGCTGCCACGGCCCATCGGCACGGCGGCCGGCTTGGCCTTCGTTTTGATGGTCGACAGAATCGATGGACGCACTTTCGACTCGGCGGCCGACGCTTTGGGCGCCGCTGCCGTGCCGCCCAGGGCGATGCGGTTCTTGCCCGGCGTGACCTTGAACTTGTCCGGCGTGCCGGCGCCATGCGTCTGGCGGCTGCGTTCGCCTGCGGCCAGGCCGCCCGATTCCGACGACGTCCAGGCCGGTATCAAGTGCTTGTCGCCATTGCCGATCAAGTCGCCACGGCCCATATTGACCAGCGCTTCGCGCAAAATCGGCCAGTTGGCCGGGTCCTGGTAGCGCAGGAACGCTTTATGGGTGCGGCGGATCTTGCCGCTGCGCGCCGTTTCCACCACTTCCGAGTCGGCTGTCACCTTGCGCAGCGGATTCTTGCGCGTGTGGTACATCGTCGTGGCCATGGCCATCGGCGTGGGCATGAAGGTCTGTACCTGGTCCAGCTTGAAATTGTTTTTCTTCAGCCACAGTGCCAGGTTCAGCATGTCCAGGTCCGTCGTACCCGGATGGGCGGCGATGAAATACGGGATCAAATACTGCTTCTTGCCCGCTTCCAGCGAAAAACGGTCGAACATTTCCTTGAACTCGTCGTAGGCGCCGATGCCGGGCTTCATCATCTTCGACAAGGTGCCCTCTTCCGTATGCTCAGGGGCAATCTTCAACAGGCCGCCCACATGGTGCGTGACCAGTTCCTTCACGTACTCGGGCGAACGCACGGCCAGGTCGTAGCGCAATCCCGAACTGATCAGCACTTTCTTGATGCCGGGAATGGCGCGCGCCTTGCGGTACAGGGAAATGAGCTTGCTGTGGTCCGTGCCCAGGTTCACGCAGATGGACGGGTACACGCAGGACAGGCGGCGGCACGACACTTCGATCTCTTTTTCCTTGCAGGCGAGGCGGTACATATTCGCCGTCGGTCCGCCCATATCGGAAATGGTACCCGTAAAACCTTTGGTTTTATCGCGGATATGCTCGATTTCACGCAGGATCGACGGTTCCGAGCGGCTCTGGATGATGCGGCCTTCATGCTCGGTAATCGAGCAGAAGGTGCAGCCGCCGAAGCAGCCGCGCATGATGTTGACGGAAAAGCGGATCATTTCCCAGGCGGGGATGTGCGCCTTGCCATAGCTCGGGTGCGGTGCGCGCGCGTAGTTCATGTCGTACACGCCATCCATCTCGTCCATGGCCAGCGGCAGCGGCGGCGGATTGAGCCACACGTCGCGCTCGCCGTGCGCCTGCACCATGGCGCGCGCATTGCCGGGATTCGATTCCAGGTGGAACACGCGCGACGCGTGCGCATACATGACGGGGTCATCCTTGACGACGTCGTAGGCGGGCAGGCGCACGACGGTCTTGTCGTGCTTTTCCTTGGCCATGGCCAGGCGCTCTTCGCGGCTCATGATGCGGATCGGCTTGATGACTTCGGCCGATTTCGACGCATTTTCCGTGGCGCAGGCGGTCTTGTCTTCCTGCACCATCTCGTACGGGCTGTAGTGCGGGTCGATCTTGCCCGGCACGTCGACGCGGGTGGAATTGTGCACGCCCCAGTCGTCGCCGGGCAGCCAGCCGGACGGCACCATGAAGGCCGTGCCGCGCAAGTCGCGGATATCCTTGATGGCTTCGCCGGCGGCCAGGCGGTGCGTCAGGTCGACCAGCGCCCGCTCGGCATTACCGAAAATCAGCAAATCAGCCTTGGAATCGGGCAAGACGGAACGGCGGACCTTGTCCGACCAGTAATCGTAATGGGCGATTCGGCGCAGGGATGCTTCGATGCTGCCGATGACGATGGGCACGTCGGAATACGCTTCGCGCGCGCGCTGGGCGTACACGGTGACGGCGCGGTCCGGGCGCTTGTTCGGTTCCGCATTGGCCGTGTAGGCGTCGTCCGAGCGGATCTTGCGGTCGGCCGTGTACTGGTTGACCATGGAATCCATGTTGCCGGCGGTAATGCCGTAGTACAGGCGCGGCTTGCCGAGGATGCGAAAGGCGTCGGCCGACAGCCAGTCGGGCTGGCTGATGATGCCGACGCGATAACCCTGCGCTTCGAGCAGGCGGCCGACCAGGGCCATGCCGAAACTCGGATGGTCGATGTAGGCGTCGCCCGTGACGAGGATGACGTCGCACTGGTCCCAGCCCAGCGCGTCCATCTCGGCACGCGACATCGGCAGGAAAGGCGCCACGGCAGCGCGGGCAGACCGCTTGGGAACGGTCGCAAATAAATTGGTAGGGGAGCTCATAGGGTACGGATTGTACCGGAATTGGCCATTTCCAACCTGACGGCCTGCTTTTTACTGTTGGATTTCAGTACAAAAAACGTTTATTTTTCAATCACTTGGGGAAAGAAGGCCCGTCCCGGCAGGGCAAGGCCCGGCATTTCCAGAAACTTGCTTAAATGCCCATGTTGGCTAAAATTTCACCCAATTCGCGCAACGCCGGCTCCAGTTTCGGATGCTTGACGGCAAACTTGGCCGACAATTCCTGGCTGCGCTCGGCCAATCCATAGGTGGTGGACTCTTCTTCCTGCTCCTGCGCGGCGCGCTTTTCCATCAGCAACTTGATGTCGACATCGAGTTTTTGCAGCAAACCATGCAGTTCTTCATCGACGGGACCGCTGGTTGCGAGTGTCGAATGCAGCTGTTGCAGCGATTCCTTGAGTTTGCTATCCATGTTTTTTCCTGTCAGTCAGTAAATTGCGTGTCCAGGAACAATTGTTCCACCTTGCTCCTGGCCCACGGGGTCTTGCGCAAAAACTTCAGGCTCGACTTGATGCTGGGATCGCTGATGAAGCAATTGATATCGATGTGCTTGGCCAAGCCGTCCCAGCCGTAGTGGGCGTGCAGGCGCGTCACGATACCTTCCAGGGTAATGCCATTCAAATCTTGCTGACTCATATACTCTTTCAACTGCCTTCTTGTTTACATCTTACTCAATTCTACGCCGCCGGCACGGAAAGCTTGCGTGCGCCATGTCAACGCAACGCAAGCTTCTGATGAGGACGTCTTACTTGGCGTTCAAGCCCCGGCGTTCCAGCAGCGGTTCCACGGTGGCGTCGCGGCCGCGGAAGTCACGGAACAGTTGCAGCGCGTCGACGCTGCCGCCGCGCGACAGCAATTTGCTGCGGAACCAGTCGCCGTTCTTGCGCGTCAAGCCGCCGTTTTCCTTGAACCAGTTGACCGATTCCGCGTCCAGCTTTTCCGACCACAGGTAGGCGTAATACGCTGCCGAGTAGCCGCCCGAGAAGCTGTGCGAGAAATAACTGGTGCGATAGCGCGGCGGCACGGGCGCGTAGTCGACACCCGCGTCTTTCAGCGATGCCGCTTCAAAGGCCAGCACGTCCGTCGGGATCTGGCTCGGCGCCAGCTGGTGCCAGCGCTGGTCCAGCAGAGCCGCCGACAGGTATTCCGTCGTCATGAAGCCCTGGTTGAATTTCTTCGCCGCCGTGACCTTGTCGAGCAATTCCTGCGGCATGGCCGCGCCGCTCTGGTAGTGCTTGGCGTAGTTTTGCAGCACTTCCGGCCAGACGGCCCACATTTCATTGACTTGCGACGGGTACTCGACGAAGTCGCTCGGCACGCTGGTGCCGGCAAAGCGCGGGTATTTCACGTTCGAAAACATGCCGTGCAGCGCATGGCCGAATTCGTGGAACATGGTCGTCACTTCATCAAACGTCAATAGCGTCGGCTGGCCGGCGGGCGGCTTCGGAATATTCAACTGGTTGGCGACGACGGGATGCGTGCCCATCAGCGATGATTGCGACACATATTCATTCATCCACGCGCCGCCATGCTTGTTGCCGCGCGCATAGAAGTCGGCGATGAACAGGGCCAGCGGCTTGCCGTTGGCATCCAGAACGTCGTAGACGCGCACGTCCGGGTTGTACACCGGCAAGTCCTTCCGCTCCTTGAAACTGATGCCGTACAACTTGTTCGCGGCAAAGAAGACGCCGTTGTTCAGCACGCTGTTCAATTCCAAATACGGTTTCAGCTCGTTTTCATCGAAATTGAAACGCTGCTTGCGCAGCTTGTCCGTGTAGATGGCCCAGTCGGCCGCTGCCACCTGGAAACCGCCTTTTTCCGCATCGACCACTTGCTGCAGGTCGGCCGCTTCGCGGCGCGCATTGGCGACGGCCGGTTTCGCCAGTTCCGACAGCAGGGTGTTGACGGCCGTCGTGGTCTTGGCCGTCTGGTCTTCCAGCGCATACGCGGCGTAGTTGGCGTAACCGAGCAAGGTCGCCCGTTCGGCGCGCAGTTTGGCCAGTTTCAGCACGATGGCGCGGTTGTCGAACTCGCCGCCCTGGCTGCCGCGGTTCAGCGACGCGTCCATCAGGCGCTGACGCGTCTTGCGATCCGTCAATACGGCCAGCGGCGGCTGGCCGCTGGTGTTGACGAGGGCGATGACGAACTTGCCCGTCAAGCCCCGTTCCTTGGCGGCCGTGGCGGCCGTATCGATATCGCTGTCCGTCATGCCGGCCAGCTCGGCACGCGTGTCGACGACGATGCTCTTGGCATTCGTTTCCTTCAGCACGTTTTGCGCGAAGGCCGTTTCCAGGCCCGCCTGCTCGGCGTTATAGGCTTTCAGTTTTTCCTTGTCCGCATCGGACAGCTTGGCGCCGGCGCGCACGAAATCCGTGTGATAGCGTTCGAGCAGGCGCAGGGATTCGGCATCGAGGCCCAGCTTGTCGCGCTTGGCGTACAGGGTGTCGATACGGGCGAACAGTTTCGGGTTCAGCGTGATGGCATCGCCATGCGCGGCCAGTTTCGGCGACACGTCCACTTCCACCGCTTCCAGCACGGCATTGGTATTGGTTGAGGTCATGTTGCTGAAGATGCTCTGCACGCGGTGCAGCAGCTGTCCCGTGCGCTCGAGGGCCACGATGGTGTTCTCGAACGTGGCCGGCTGACGGTTGTTGGCAATCGCATTGACTTCGGCCAGCTGGCGTTTCATGCCTTCGGCAAACGCCGGCGCATAGTGACCATCCTTGATCAGGCCGAACTGCGGCATCTGGAACGGCAGCGGGCTCACTTTGAGCAGGGGGTTCTGGGCGCTGACGGCGGCGGCAGGCGCGGTTTTTGCAGTGGCGGCCAGGGCGGATGGGGCGGCGTGGGCCAGCATGACGCTGGCGGCGATGACGAGCAGTTGTGGACGGATCATGACATCTTTCAGGAAGCGCGGGGAAGAACCGCGATCGCGTCGCGGGCCAGTGGCAGATCATAGCAGCCTGTCACACAGGCGTCATCCAACATGGGCGATCCTGTGGTGCAGCACGCCAAATGCGCGGTTTACCACGGTTTACAGGCAAAATCCCCAAATAAAAATGGCCGCCAATTGCTTGGCAGCCATTTTTTCATTGACCCAGCCTTGACGCCGGAATCACCCGATTACTTGCCGTTCAAGCCACGGCGTTCCAGCAGCGGCTCGATCTTCGCATCGCGGCCGCGGAAGTTGCGGTAGATGTCGAGCGCATCGGCGCTGCCGCCGCGCGACAGCAACTTGGCTCTGAACCAGTCGCCGTTCTTGCGCGTCAGGCCGCCGTTTTCCTTGAACCACTCAACCGTGTCGGCATCGAGCTTTTCCGACCACAGATACGCGTAGTAGCCGGCCGAATAACCGCCCGCGAACGCATGCGAGAAATACGTGGTGCGGTAGCGCGGCGGTGCCGGGGAGAAATCGACACCCGCTTCCGTCAAGGCGGTTTTTTCAAACGCCAGCACGTCGGTGGGGATCTGTGCCGGGGTCAGCTGGTGCCAGCGCTGGTCCAGCAGGGCCGAGGCCAGGTATTCCGTCGTCTTGTAGCCCTGGTTGAAGTTGTCGGCCGCCGTCACCTTGGCCAGCAGTTCGGCTGGAATGGCCGCGCCCGTCTGGTAGTGCTTGGCGTAGTTTTGCAGCACTTCCGGCCACAGCGCCCACATTTCATTGACTTGCGACGGGTATTCGACGAAGTCGCGCGGCACGCTGGTGCCGGCGAAGCGCGGGTATTTCACGTTCGAAAACATGCCGTGCAGCGCATGGCCGAATTCGTGGAACATGGTGTTGACTTCGTCAAACGTCATCAGGGTCGGCTGGCCCGCTTCCGGCTTTGGAATGTTGAGGTTATTCGCGATCACCGGCTTGCGGTTCAGCAAGCTCGACTGACCCACATAGGCATTCGCCCAGGCGCCGCCACGCTTGTTGCTGCGCGCGTAAGGGTCAAGCGTAAAGATGGCCAGTTGCGTGCCGTCTTCATTGAAGACGTCGTACACCAGCATGTCGGACGTGTAAACGGGCAAGTCGGTGCGCTGCTTGAAAGTGAGGCCGTACAACTTGCCGGCGGCAAAGAACACGCCACGGGTCAAGACGCTGTGCATTTCAAAGTACGGTTTCAACTGATTTTCATCAAAGTTGTAGCGTTCGGCGCGCACCTTGTCGCTGTAGAAGGCCCAGTCGGCGGCGCCTACCTTGAAGCCGCCTTTGCCTGCATCGATGACCTTCTGGATATCGTCCGCTTCGCGGCGCGCGTTGACGACGGCCGGCTTCGCCAACTCGCCCAGCAGGGCGTTGACGGCGGTGGTGTCGTGCGCCGTCTGGTCTTCCAGCGAGTAGGCCGCGTAGTTCGGGTAGCCCATCAGTGCGGCACGTTCGGCGCGCAGCTTTGCCAGTGCCAGCACTTCCTCGGTGTTGTCGAACTCGCCGCCACGGCTGCCGCGCGCTTGCGATGCCGCCATGATGCGTTCGCGCACAGCGCGGTTGGTCAGCAGCGACAGCGGCGCCTGGCCCGTCGTGTTGACGAGGGCAATCACGTATTTGCCATCGAGGCCGCGCTTCTTGGCCAGGCCGGCAGCCACTTCGATGGCGGCCGGCGACAGCCCGTCGAGTTCTTCACGCGTATCGACGACGACGGCCGAAGCGTTCAATTCCTTCAGCACGTTCTGCGCGAACTTGGTCGACAGGGCCGCCAGCTGGCCGTTGTAGGCGCGCAGCTTTTCCTTATCAAGCGCCGACAGCTTGGCGCCGGCGCGGACAAAATCGGTGTGGTAGCGTTCCAGCAGGCGTTTCGATTCGGCATCGAGGCCCAGCTTGTCGCGCTTGGCGTACAGGCTGTCGATGCGCTTGAACAATTTGTCGTTGAGCATGATCGCGTCGCTGTGGGCCGCCATCTTCGGCGCCAGCTCGCGTTCCAGGCTCTGGATCGTGTCATTCGTGTTGGAACCGGACATCACGGAAAACACGGTGCGCACGCGGCTCAGCAGCTGGCCCGAGCGTTCCATGGCCACGATGGTGTTGTCGAACGTGGCCGGTTTCTTGTTATTCGCAATCGCGTTGATTTCCGCCAGGTTGGCGGCCATGCCTGCCGTAAAGGCGGGCGCGTAGTCGGCGTCCTGCACCTTGTCGAACGGCGGATAGTTAAAGGGCAGGCTGCTCGCCTGCGCAAACGGGTTCGAGGCGGGCAAGGCGGCGGTAGCGGCGGGCACGGTGGTAGCGGCGGTGGCGGCAAAAGCGGCGGCGGCTGGCGCCAGCATCAGGCTGGCGGCGATGACGAGCATTGTAGGACGGGTCATGTCTTCTTTCAAGGAACGCAAGAGAGCCGCGATTGTGTCGCGGGCCAGCCTGAAATAATAACAGCCTGACACACTTGCGTCACCAGCAACTACCGGTGGTAGCGCGCCCGCCAGTGATGAACGGTTTTCATGCGCCCCGCACTACGATGCCGATTTAATAATGCGGCGGACGTTCGTTGACCAGCCCGCCATTCGCCTGCTGCGCCCCGTCGCGCACATGCTCGCCCAGCTTGTGCAGCATCGCTTCCAGCTGGTCGATGCGCTTGCCCTGCTGGTACACCATCTGGTTCAGCGACTCGACCAGATCTTCCTGCTGCGCCAGCTTGATTTCGATATCGACGAAACGTACTTCCATCTGTTCTGCATTGTCCATGGTGCTCTCGGTGATTCCTGACTGAAAGGGGGCATTCTACCGCCGCAGCGGCGTGAGCCAGGACAAACTCCCTCCATTCGCCGCCGGACGGGCCCCGATTTCTGTTTATTCTTCCTGGATGGGCTCAAGCCGCTTGACGAATGAGAACAAACGATTACAATGAACACACCAACGCCACCCGAACCAGTACTGATCGATACGCGCAAGACGACAGAATACCGGCGCTGGGAAGATTCCCTGCACGATGTGGCGGCGGCGGCCATCGATGCGCGCATCAAGCATTTGCAGCATGGTAAAAAGGGCGACTGGCGGTCAGTGGGCGAAGGCGTGTGCGAGTTGCGTTTTTTACAGACGGGACCCGGCTGGCGCGTGTATTTTCACGAGACCAACCTGGGCACCCTGATCTTGCTGCTGTTGGGTGGCAACAAATCGAACCAGCGACGCGACATCAAACAGGCGCAAGCGATCCTCAGGGAGCTGAAAGCCCGGCAGGCAGCCATCCGCAAAGCGGCGGCAAGCCTATCGACAGGAGCACGAAAGAAATGAACCAACATATCGACCATGACACCTTCGACCTCGACGACCTGGAAGCCTTAGGCCTGAGCAAATTTGATCCGACGCAACACCTGACCAGCAAGGCCGCCGTGGCCGCCTACATGAGCGAAATCGTCGCCACCGGCAACGCCGAACTGTTCCAGTCCGCCATGAACGACGTGGTGCGCGCCTACGGCATGGGCAAGGTGGCGGCCCGGGCCGACATCACGCGCGAAGGCGCGTATAAAGCCTTGCGCGAAGGTAGCAAGCCGCGCTTTGAAACCATTTTGAAGATGCTCGATGCGCTGGGCATGCAACTGGCCATCGTGCCCAAAACCACGCCCGACAGCACCGTGGAAGCGTGAACGCTGCTTAAGCCTTCGGCGCGGCCAGCAAGGCCTTCATGCGCGCCAATCTTTCCTTGGGCGAAATCACTTCCGCTTCCGTCGGCACGGCGTCGCCCACGTCGAGTTGCATTTCCTTGATGAAGCGCGACGGGTCGCAATGGACTTGCTCGCCCGCCCGCTTGCGCTTCTTGCACCAGGTAATGTGCAAGGTGCGCTGCGCGCGCGTGATACCCACGTACATCAGCCGCCGCTCTTCCTGGATGCGCGCGGCGATGGTTTCGGCCGGCGCGTCAGGGTCGCCCTTGTGCGGCAAAATCCCCTCTTCCACGCCAACGAGAAATACGTGCGGAAACTCCAGCCCTTTCGACGCGTGCAAGGTGGACATGCGCACGGCATCCTGCTCTTCGTCCTTGCCCTCGAGCATGGTCATCAGGGCCACCATCTGCGTCAGTTCCAGCACGTTCTTTTCTTCGCCGTCGCGGTCCTTGCCGCCCCGGCCCCGTTCCTTGAGCCAGTTGACGAATTCGAGCACGTTCTGCCACTTGCTTTGCGCTTGCCGTTCCTCGAAGGCATCGTACAGATACGATTCGTAGTGGATTTCCTTCATCATGTCGTCCAGCACTTCGGCCGCATTGTCGCCGCTGCCGGCAGCGCCGGGACGGCTGGCGCGCGATTCGAGGTCGTTGATGAAGTTGCAGAAGTCGCGCAGCGGACCCAGCTGGCGGTCCGTCAGCTTGGCCTCGATGCCGCCCTTGAACACGGCCTGGAACAGCGAGCACTGCCACTGCCCGGAAAACGCGCCCAGCACCTCCAGGGTCGACTGGCCCACGCCGCGGCGCGGCGTCGTCACGGCGCGAATGAAGGCCGGGTCGTCGTCTTCGTTGGCCAGCAGGCGCAGGTAGCTGATGATGTCCTTGATCTCGGCCTTGTCGAAGAAGCTCTGGCCGCCCGAAATCGTGTAGGGGATGCGTTCCTTGCGCAGACATTGTTCGATGATGCGCGCCTGGTGGTTGCCCCGGTACAGAATCGCGTAATCGGAAAATTTGTTCTTGCGCTCGAAATGGTCGGCCGAGATCATGATGGCGACCTGCTCCGCCTCCTGCTCGTCCGTCTGCATGCCCAGCACCTTGATCGGCTCGCCCAGGCCGTGTTCCGACCACAGCGACTTTTCAAACAGCTTCGGATTGTTGCCGATGACGGCATTGGCCGCGTTCAGCACGCGCATGGTGGAGCGGTAATTCTGCTCAAGCTTGATCACGCGCAAGTCGGGGAAATCCGTTTCCAGCGTTTTTAAATTTTCCACCGTGGCACCGCGCCACGCATAGATCGCCTGATCGTCGTCGCCCACGGCCGTAAACATCGGCTTCTTGCCGATGCCCGTCACCATCAGTTTGACCAGTTCGTACTGGCAGGTATTCGTATCCTGGTATTCATCGACCAGCAGGTAGCGCAAACGGCGCTGCCACTTGTCGCGCACGGGGCCGTTGTTGCGGAACAATTCCACGGGCAGGCGGATCAGATCGTCGAAATCGACGGCCTGGTAGGCGGAGAGCGTTGCCACATAGCTGCGGTAGATGCGCGCCGCGTTGGCTTCATCTTCATCCTTGGCTTGCGCCAGCGCCATGTCCGGATCGATCAGGCCATTTTTCCACAGCGACATGGCATTCTGGATGCCGCGGATCACCTGTTTATCGGTGGTAATGGCGAGGTCTTGCACGAGGGAAAAACAGTCGTCGCTGTCCATGATGGAAAAGCGATCCTTGAGGCCCACGCCATTGGCTTCCTGGCGCAGGATTTTCACGCCCAGCGAGTGAAAGGTCGACACCGTCAACTGCTTGGCCTGGCGCGGCTGTTTCAACAGCTTGGCGATGCGTTCCTGCATTTCCAGCGCCGCCTTGTTGGTGAAGGTCAGCGCGGCAATGGTGCGCGGGTCATAACCCCGGTCTTCGATCAGATGGGCGATCTTTTGCGTGATCACGCGCGTCTTGCCCGAACCGGCGCCCGCCAGCACCAGGCAGGGGCCGTCGAGGTAGGTAACCGCTTCGCTTTGGGGCGCATTCAGACCGAACTGTGGTGCTTTGGACATCAGGGTATTTCCGCAGGGAACAGCAGCCCATTGTAACAGCGTCGCGCCCGCCATTTGCACGGCAAGATCTGCATGAAAAACAGGCAATGGCATTGATATATCGCCATATGCCGCCATCTTGGCCGATGCAATGCGTGCGGCGATGCCACGCCTGGAGTACCATTCCGCCTATATCGCCCGTGCGCGCCCACTTACCGAATGGCAGTCCCATGAAATTTGAACACCTGATTGAAATCAATGATCCGTTGAATCCGCTGATCGACACCTTGACCCTGGAACAAGTGTGGCGCGGCCTCGTCTTGCGCGCCGAGTCGCCGAAGCTGTTCGTGCCGCACCTCGATGAGTGCCGGATCAGCGAGCGCTGCGATGCAGGTTTCGCGCGCAGCCTGCGCTATGGCGAACTGGTCATCAACGACAAGGTGGTGCTGGTGCCGCAACTGCAGGTGCGCTATGAAGTGCCGGCGCAACAGGATATCAGCGCTTCCTCGCTGGTGATGACCATCGAAATGCCCGACGAAGCGAGCCTGTGGGTGCGCTTCCAGTACGACGACGGCCATGACGCGGCCACCGATGCGGCCAACGCCCTGTACGACGACTTCCGCCGCTCGGCCTACAAG
The DNA here is from genome assembly GCF_002735765.1 of Janthinobacterium sp. BJB304. NCBI lineage: Bacteria > Pseudomonadati > Pseudomonadota > Betaproteobacteria > Burkholderiales > Oxalobacteraceae > Janthinobacterium > Janthinobacterium sp. BJB304. Next base: position 96,801 of record NZ_PDZN01000023.1, on the reverse strand, counting down.
GAGTCGGACATCGACACGGTGCGCATCATGCGCGAGCTGGCGCTCGAGGGACGGCTCGATGCAGGTCTGCTGAATTAAGCTCCCGCGCTAAATTCGTGCGCTGCGGCCCCATAACTGGTCGGGGCGAAACTGCAGTCCCGCCTGCTCCGCGCTGAGCACTTCGCGGATGGCGTGCAAGTCCACGCGCGTATCGCGCCGCAGCGGCACGTCCAGGCGCGCGCCGCGGGGGCCGACCAGCGACTGCACGTGGGGCGTGGTGGCGTTCAAGCCCTTGCGCGTGACGACGCCGATTTCTCCATTGAGTAATTTGACGAAAGTGCCGACCGGATAGATGCCCAGCTCGCGCACCAGCAGGGACGCCAGCGGCGCATCCAGGGTGGCCTTGTCGGCCATCAACATTTCACGCAAGGCCACGTTCGGCAGCAAAGGCTGGCGGTAGCTGCGCTTCGAGACGCGCGCGCAATAGCGGTCGGCCAGCATGATCAGCCGGGCGCCGATGCCGATCGCCTCGCCTTGCGTGCCCAGCGGATAGCCGCTGCCATCGATATTTTCATGATGCTGCAGCACGGCCTGCAGCCAGACGGCATCCGTGACGCCGGCCGCGCGCAGCAAGTCGACAGCGGCTTGCGGATGGGCGCGCAAATAGGCGCGTTCCTGTGCGTCCAGCGGGCCCGCCTTGTGCTGGAAATCCGCATGGCGTTCCAGCATGCCCACATTCATGCTCAGCGCGGCCAGCAGCACGCTGCGCACGACGGCGTCGTCGAGTTTCAGGGCGCGCGCCAGCAGGGCCGTGATGACGGCCGTGTCGACGCTGTGGCGCACGGCAAAGTCGCCCGCGCCCTGGTTGTGCAGGATGCAGGCCAGCGCCACGTCGGCATCCAGAACAACGGCCTCTTCCACCAGTTGCGCCAGCGGCGCCAGGGACAGGTGGCTGCCCGCCTGCCCGGCGGCGACGGCCGGCAAGACGAGGGCCAGCCCTGCCGTGACGAGGTTCAGCATGCGCAGGGCCGATGGCGCTTCCGTGGCCGTGCGCGGCACGTCGGCGCTGGTATCGGCGATGACGCCGCGCGCCAGCAGCAATGCGATCTGGTTTTCGCTGCTGATGACATGGCCCAGCCTGGCCAGCAAGCCGCCCGTTTCGCCATGCACGTCCCAGGGCAGGGCCACGCCCAGGGCGAGTTCTCCCGCGTAAATGCGCCGAATTTTCACATCGTCTCCATCATCGCCTGCACCCGCTTGTTTTTACCATCCTGGCATCAGCGGCATGTGCCAATTGAAATGTTTTTTGCTTTTAATCAATATTTCAATGTGGCAGCGATGATCGCGCAATCATGTGCGCTTGTCTACAAAATTGTATAAATATCAAAATTGCATCAGACGCCAGGCGAGCAGTCGGCGCAGCCGGGTGCGTGTTCCGGGTCTTTTTCCAGGTGCAGCGCCAGTTCGCGCAAGGCCGTGCGCACGCCTTCCTCGATGACGGGGTGGTAGAACGGCATGTCGAGCATGGCCGGCACCGTCAGCTGCGCCTGGCAGGCCCAGGCCAGCAAGTGGCCCAGGTGTTCCGCCCGTGGGCCGATCAGCTCGGCGCCAAGAAAGCGCTTGCTGCCGAATTCCGCATACACGCGCAACATGCCCTGGTTTTGCAGCATGACGCGGCTGCGGCCCTGGTTGCCGAACGACACGGCACCGACGGCAAAGCGGCCCGCGTGACTGACGCACAATTGCTGGTAGGTGGCGCCCACGGTGGCGATCTGCGGCTCCGTGAAAGCGATCGCCAGCGGCGTGCGGCGCAAGCCAGGTTTGACGTCGGGAAAGCGCGCCGCGTTGTCACCCGCTATGCGGCCCTCGTCGGCCGCTTCGGGCAGCAGCGGCAAGGCGTTGTCGGCATCGCCCGCGATGAAGATGGCGCTGGTGCCGCACTGCATGGTGTGCGGGTCATGCAGGGGGATGCTGTGGCGGTCGAGCTCGATTTGCGCCGTGTCCAGGCCGATCTTGTCCACGTTCGGACGGCGGCCGATGGCGGCCAGCACGTACTCGAACTGCTCGTTTTTTTCCTGACCCGCATCATCGCGGCTGGTCAGCGCGATGCCGCCGCCGTCCGGCGTTGTTGCCATGTGCGCGACCTGGGTCATGAAACGGATATCGAGTTCGCGCGCCAGCACGGCATCGGCCTCCCGCAGCACCAGCGGGTCCGTCAGCTGCGCGACCTTATTGCCGCGCGCAAACAAGGTCACGCGCACGCCCAGCCGCGCCAGCGCCTGGCCCAGTTCCAGACCGATGACGCCGCTGCCGACCACGGCGACTGACTTTGGCAAGTCCGTCCATTCGAACACGGCGTCGCTCGTGATGACGCGCTCGCCCGCCGCCTGCCACTCGGGCGGCACGATGGGCGTGGAACCGGTGGCGATCACCACGCTGGCCGCTTCGACAAGCGTATGTTCGTCGACCTGCAGCTTGCCCGGCGCAATGAAGCGGGCGTGGCCGCGCAGTTTTTCTTCCTCGGGGATGGCGTTGACGCCGTCGAGCACGAAGCCGACAAAACGGTCGCGCTCGCTGCGCACCCTGGCCATCACTTGCCGGCCGTCGATGCGCACGGGGCCCGGATGCACGCCAAAAGCGGGCGCGGCGGCCACGGCATGGGCCGCCTCGGCCGCCGCGATCAGGAGTTTGCTGGGCATGCAGCCGACCCTGGCGCACGTCGTGCCGTACGGCCCGCTTTCGATCATCAGCACGCGCTTGCCCTGCATGCGCGCGGCCTTGTGCGCCGTCATGCCGGCCGTGCCGCTGCCGATCACGGCTACATCCACTTGTATCGTTTTCATCGTGCTACTTATCTCCGCGTCAGATTGCTCACAGCGTTCGATACTACCCGTTTGCCGAAAATAAGGTTTTACTTTGCTGCAATATGTGTATTAGTATAACTAATCAATTCTAAAATTTATAAGCTGAGCTAATGGGATCACTCGATTATCGCGCGCTGGCCGTGCTGGACGCCGTGGCCAGCCATGGCAGTTTCGACAAGGCCGCCCTGGCGCTGGGCATCACCCAGTCGGCCGTCTCGCAGCGCATCAAGGCGCTGGAAGACGCCAGCGGGCGCTTGCTGATCATCCGTGGCCAGCCAGCCGTGCCGACGGGCCTGGGCCAGCGATTGATCGTGCATCACCGCAACGTCAAGCTGATGGAAGCATCGCTCGACATCGACCTGGGCAACAGCGTCAGCATGCCGGAAATCGCCATCGCCATCGATGCCGACAGCCTGGCCACGTGGTTCCCCGACACCTTGTCCGCCCTGCTGGCACCACCGCGCTGCCAACTCGACGTGCGCCTGGCCGACAGCGACAGCGCCCTGCAGATGGTGCGCGACGGCTCCGTGTTCGGCTGCGTGGCGGCCGAATCCGGCACGGCGCTCGACGCGGCGGCCGCCACCAGCGTCACGCCGCTGGGCACCTTGCGCTATGTCTGCGTGGCCACGCCCGTGTTTGCGGGCCACTGGTTCGGCGACGGTTTTATTGCCGAGGCGGTGCAACTGGCGCCCGCCGTCGTGGGCCAGCACGGCTTGCTGGCGCGTTTCCTCGCTGAACAATTGAGCATGCGCGAACCGTTTCCGCACCATACCTTGCCGGTCGAAGCGACGCGCCGCGCCTGCGTCCAGGATGGCCTGGCCTACGGCCTGATGCCGCAGCGCCTGGCCGCGCAGGCGCTGGCGACGGACCGGCTGGTCGACCTGCTGCCGGGCAGCACCCTGGACGTGCCGCTGAGCTGGCACGCGTGGACCCTGGACACGCCGTTTACCAAGCTGTTGTCGGAACAGATCGTCAAATCGGCGCGCGATTACCTGCAGTAATTTAAATATCGAGCGGGTCCACTTCCAGCGACCATTTCACGCGCGTCTTCATGGCGCGCAACTCCGCTAACCATTCCTTCAGGAACGCCTGCAAGGCCGGCCGCGAAGGCGATTCGAGCAGCAGCTGGGCGCGGTCCACGTTGTAGACGCGCGTCATGCTCATGGGAATCGGGTCATTGATGGTCACCTGCGGGTGTTCCATGCACTCTTTCGCCGCCTGCAGGAATTCGATGGCCGTGGCCAGCTCGGGCGCCTCGGCACGCAGCAGGGCCTGGAACAGATACGGCGGCAGCGCCGCCTGGGCCCGCTCTTCCAGCAAGGTCGTGGCGAAATGGTCGTAATCGTGGTTGACGACGGCGTCGTACAGCGGATGGCGCGCATAGCGCGTCTGGATCAGCACTTCACTGACGCTGCCGCCTTCCGTCTGCGCGGCCCGCCCGGCGCGGCCCGCCACCTGCATCAGCTGGGCGAACAGGCGTTCGCTGGCCCGGTAATCCTGGGAAAACAGGGCCGTGTCCGGGTTCAGGATGCCGACCAGGGTCAGCTTTTTGAAATCGTGGCCCTTGGCCACCATCTGCGTGCCGATCAGGATATCGACTTCGCCCCGGTGCACGGTGTCGAACGCTTCCTGCGCACTGCCCTTCTTGCGCGTGGAATCGGCGTCGATGCGCAAAATGCGCGCCTCTGGAAACAATTGCTGCAAGCCCTCTTCCACGCGTTGCGTGCCCCGTCCCAGCGGCTGCAAGTCGATGTTGCCGCACGTGGGGCAATGGCGGGGAATGCGCAATTCCAGGCTGCAATGGTGGCAACGCAAGCGGTGTTCGGGCTTGTGCAGCACCATGAACGAAGTGCAGCGCGTGCAATTGCTGATCCAGCCGCACGATTCGCAGCAGATCACGGGCGAATAGCCGCGCCGGTTCAGGAACAGCAGCGACTGCTCGCCGCGCTCCATGCGCAGTTTTAATGCGGCGACCAGATGCGAGGTCAGGCCATCCTTCGGCTTGTCGCGCTCCATGTCGAGGATCTTGACGCGCGGCAGGACCGCATTTTTGACGGCCCGCTCGCGCAATTCCAGCTTGCGGTAGCGCCCCGTCTGCGCGTGGTGCCAGCTTTCCAGCGACGGCGTGGCCGAACCGAGCACGATGGGAATCTGCAATTGCCAGGCGCGCCACACGGCCAGGTCGCGCGCGGAATAACGCAAGCCTTCCTGCTGCTTGTAGGAAGGATCGTGCTCTTCGTCGATGACGATCAGTTTCAATTTCGGCAAGGACGCCAGGATGGCCAAGCGCGTGCCGAGCACGATGCGCGCCTGGCCCTGGTGCGCGGCCAGCCAGTGCAGCATGCGCTCGCCTTCGGACAGGCTGCTGTGCAGGGTGGCCAGCATGACGCCGGGAAAACGCGCGCGGATATTGCCTTCCAGCTGGGGCGTCAGGTTGATTTCCGGCACTAAAATCAGGATTTGCGCATCGTCCTCGCGCGCCAGCACCTGGGCGCACGCCTGCAGATACACTTCCGTCTTGCCGCTGCCCGTCACGCCGTACAGCAGGGTCGGCTTGAAACCCTGCGCGCCGCCGATGGCGTCCGCCGCCTCTTGCTGGGCAGCATTGAGCGCAGGCATGTTCAGCGGCGTGCCGTCATGCGCGTCGGCCAGCTTGCCCAGCTTCTTGATGGCGCGGTCGAGCGCCACGGTGGTGAGCACGCGCAAATTCTTCGGCAAGCCCGGCAAGGCCACTTCACCGAGCGGGCGCTGGTAGTAATCGGCGGCGAAGGCGGCCAGCGCCAGCCACTGTTCCGACAGCGGCGCCAGCTGGCTGCGCACGGCCAGCACGTCCTTCAATTTCGCGGCGGGCACATCGGTGCTGTCGGACACGCCGACGATCAGCCCCATCACTTCGCGCCGGCCGAATGGCACCAGCGCCAGCTGCCCCACTTGCGGCAGCGGCACGGCAGCGCCCGTATCCGCCGCCGCTGTCCAGCGGTAGTCGAACAAGGCGTTCAAGGGCGTGTCGAGCGCGATTTTCAGGATGCACGACGTCAAAATGCACTGCGACATGGGGATAGGGCCTATCTCAATAAAAAAGCGCGCCGCAGGGGCGATGGCGCGGCGGGATGTCCGGCATCAAGCCAGCGGGCCATGATACTTGTTTCATCCGTCAAACGCCTAACGACGGACGGGACGGCGTACTCTCGTGCCTGAAGAAAATTCTGTGGATAACTTTGTGGACAAAGCAAAATTAACTTTCAGAAAAATGTGGACATAAAATTTCGACTGCCGTCAAGAGCGGCACGCAAGAAAAATTAATCATTTAAAATCAATGGCTTAAAAATTGATGCCCGGGCGGCCACAAATCCACAGGGCATTTCCGCCGCTGTGCATAACTGAGCCATTTGTAATGTATTTATACAGAAATCGGCACCATTTTGAGGCGTCCGATCGGGAAAGACGCGGACGGCATGCAGCAAAATTGACAATTGCCGGGCAAGCGTTCGTTTTTACCTGACGGACGGCGAAACATTGTTCAATTATCATGCACTGCAACATGCACTTCAGGTGAAACCTGAACATCGGCGCTAAGTATCGGTTAACAAAATACTTTTCAATTTTATCCACAGAATCTGTTGATAACTTTGTGGACAATGAAGGAATAAGGCAAGCGGACGAAAGAATAACCTTATCAATAGCAACAAAGTCCGCTAGTCAATGAATTTTTTATTCCTTAATAATCAATCACTTGCAAATCGCCCCCGGGCATGGCTTTGACACTGCCTCTTATTTCCGCAGCAAAAAAAATTGTGCATAAGTCGGTATGTCTTGCTAAGGCGCAGCAAAGAAAAAGGCAGGCTTCCGTTGGAAAGCCTGCCTTTTCTGCCCCTGCGCCAGGGGAAAACGACGACTTACTGGCCGCTGCGCATGGCGCGGCTCATGCTGTGCACGGCTTCCACCATCGCTGCCACGGATTCCGGCGGCGTGAACTGGGAAATGCCATGACCCAGGTTGAACACGTGGCCCGTACCAGCCGATGGCGCGCCGAAGGCGTTGAGCACTTTCGCCACTTCGGCGCGGATCTGCTCGGGGCTGGCGAACAGGATGGCAGGGTCGAGGTTGCCCTGCAAGCCCACTTTATGGCCCACCAGCTGGCGCGCGCGCGTCAGGTTGACGGTCCAGTCCAGGCCCACGGCATCGGCGCCGATGTCGGCGATCTGCTCGATCCACTGGCCGCCGCCCTTGGTAAACACGATGGCGGGAATCTTGACGCCATCCTTGTCGCGTTTCAGCTGCGCCACCACTTGCTGCATGTAGGCCAGCGAGAATTCCTGGTAGGCGCCGTCAGCCAGCGCACCGCCCCAGGAATCGAAGATCATCACGGCTTGCGCGCCAGCGTCGATCTGCGCATTCAGATACTGCGCCACGGACGTGGCGTTGATCGCCAGGATGTGGTGCATCAGGTCAGGGCGGTTGTACAGCATCTTCTTGATGGTATGGAACTCTTTCGAGCCGCCGCCTTCCACCATGTAGCACGCCAGGGTCCACGGGCTGCCGGAAAAACCGATCAGCGGCACGCGGCCATTGAGTTCCGTGCGGATTTGCGTGACGGCCTTGAAGACATAGTCGAGCGACGCCAGGTCCGGCACTTGCAAGGCCTTCACGTCCTGCTCCGTGCGCAGCGGGCGCTCGAACTTCGGCCCTTCGCCATCGGCGAAATACAGGCCCAGGCCCATGGCGTCAGGCACCGTCAGGATGTCCGAAAACAAAATGGCCGCGTCGAGCGGGAAACGCTCCAGGGGCTGCAAGGTGACTTCCGTTGCGTAATCGGGATTCTTCGCCAGGCCCAGGAAGGAGCCGGCCCGCTCGCGCGTGGCGCGGTATTCGGGCAGGTAGCGGCCCGCCTGGCGCATCAGCCAGACAGGAGTGTGCTCGGTCGGCTGGCGCAGCAGGGCGCGCAGGAAAGTGTCATTCTGGAGCGGAGCAAATTGTGGCATGGCAGGCAATCGAGCTTGGAGAAGCGGTATTATCGCATCCAATCGCCGCCATTTCATTGATTCCGGTGCCGCTTTGCAGCATTTGCCACGCACAGCGATGACTTTCGTTGTGCCTGCCCTTCCATTATGATGATGAACGCCGCCGCGCTGCCTGACGCCGCCTGGAGGCCCCTCTTCCCACCACGACACGGAGCCCGCATGACCTCGACCGCATCCAGCACCCCTTATGGCATTTGGCCATCGCCGATCAGCGCGGCCATCGTCGCCGCCGGCGCCTCGCCGCTGACGCAGCTGGCCCTGGGAGGAGCGGATGGCGCCGACGTGTTCTGGCTGGCCGGGCGCGCCAGCGAGGCGGGCCGCAACACCCTGCTGCGCCAGCGCGGCGCGCGTGTCGATGAACTCACGCCAGTGCCGTTCAATGTGCGCAGTCGCGTGCATGAATACGGCGGCGGCGCGTATGCAGTGGCCGGCGATACCGTGTATTTCTCGCATTTCGCCGACAATTGCCTGTACCGCGTGGCCGGCGACGCCGCGCCCGAAGCGTTCACCACGGGCGGCAATACGCGCCATGCGGACTTCGTCGTCGATGCGGCCCGTGCCCGCCTGATCGCCGTGCGCGAACAGCATCCGGCAGAGGGACATGCGCAGCCGGAAAACTGCCTGACCGCCGTCGGCTTCGACGGGCACGAAACGGTGCTGGCGCGCGGCCACGATTTTTATGCGGCGCCGCGTTTGTCGCCGGACGGTAGCCAGCTCGCCTGGATCAGCTGGGACCACCCGCGCCTGCCGTGGCAAGGCACGGAACTGTGGCTGGCCGACGTGCAGGCGGACGGCAGTCTCGGTTCGCCCCGCCTGATCGCCGGCGGTGCGCGCGAGTCGATTTGCCAGCCGGAATGGTCGCCGAACGGCTTGCTGCACTTCGTTTCCGACAGCAGCGGCTGGTGGAATTTGTACCGTCTGCACGGCGCCGACATCGAGGCGCTGTGCCCGATGGAAGCGGAATTTGCCACGCCGCACTGGACATTCGGCGGCAGCATGTACGGTTTTCTTTCCGACGACGAGATCGTCTGCACGTATATCCAGTCCGGCATCAGCTACCTGGCGCAATTGAACGTGACGGCGGCCAAGCTGGAACCGATACCGCACCCGTACCAGGAAATCCGCGAACTGCGCGTGGGGCCCGGCTTCGTCGCGCTGCTGGGCGGCAGTCCCACCATCGCGCTGGAACTGGCGCGCATTGACCTGTCGAACCATGAACTGGAAGTGCTGGCGCAGTCGATCACGGCCTTGCCCGCGCTGGCTTACCTGTCCGTGCCGCGCAGCTTGAGTTTCCCTAGCAGCAATGGCCGCACGGCGTACGCGTTCTTCTATGCGCCCACGAATGGCGACGTGCAGGCGCCGGCAGGCACCTTGCCGCCTGTCATCGTCATCAGTCATGGCGGCCCCACGAGCATGGCCAGCAATACCTTGAAGCTGGCGACGCAATACTGGACCAGCCGCGGCATCGGCGTGCTCGACGTCAACTACGGCGGCAGCAGCGGCTTCGGCCGCGAATACCGCGACGCGCTGCGCGGTCAGTGGGGCATCGTCGACGTGGAAGACTGCATCGCCGGCGCCCGCTACCTGGCCGCCAACGGCCTGGCCGACCCGGAACGCCTGATCATCCGCGGCGGCAGCGCGGGCGGACTGACGACCCTGTGCGCACTGACCTTCCACGACGTCTTCAAGGCCGGCGCCAGCTACTATGGCGTATCCGACCTGAAGGGCCTGGACGACGATTCGCACAAATTCGAATCGCGCTACACCGATTACCTGATCGCCCCCCAGCCGCAAGCCGAGGCGCTGTACCGCGAGCGCTCGCCCATCCACCACACGGACAAACTGTCGCGCCCGATGATCTTCTTCCAGGGCCTCGATGACAAGGTGGTGCCGCCGCAGCAATCGCAGCTGATGGTCGACGCCATGCAGGCGCGCGGCGTGCCCGTCGCCTACGTGCCGCTCGAAGGCGAGGGCCACGGCTTCCGCAAGGCGGAAAACATCGTGCGCACCCTCGACGCGGAACTGTATTTCTATCAGCGCGTATTTGGCCTGCCCGTGACGGCCGGCGAGCCGCCCGTGCACATCGCCAACTTGCCCGCATGAGCGAACAGCATGTAGAGCAACATCTGCTGGACGAGTTCGCCGCACTGGAGCAGCACGAACAGATGATCCTGGCCTTGCTGGCCATCGCGGGCGAACCGGTGGGCAAGCATGCCGTGTATGAACACTTGCAGCGCGCCAATGTCGTCGAGCCGGACGGCACGCCGTTTTCCCTGCTGGTGGTAACCAACATGCTGCAACGGCTGACGCGTCTGGCGCTGGCCAGCGAGGTGGTGGGGCGCGGTTTTGCCTGCGAAGCCAGGCTGCGCTGGCCCGCCATGCGCGCCGCCATCGAGCACCTGGTGTTCCGCGACCTGTGCCAGGCCATCGAGCTGATCAACCCCGTGCGCCGCAACTGGGATGGCTATGTGGAATTGCGCAGCTACCGGCAAGGCGTGGCGCGCCTGCGCATCGCCCTCTTGCGCAATGACGAGGTGCGCCACGTGGCCGCCATCCTGGCCGCCTGCATGGCGTGCTATGAAGCGCAGCAGCTGCATCCGCTGATCGAGATCTTCGGCCGGCCGTTCGAGCCGGAAATGTTGTCTTTCGTCATGCCGCAATTGCAGGACGACATCCTCGCCGTGCTGTTGGGCAACGCCCCGCGCGAACCGGCCACGGCGCACGCCATCCGTACCTACGCGCGCGCGCACCACGCGCGCCAGGCGGCCGCGGGCGACCACATCGGCGCCGCCCTGCCGCTGGCCTTGGCCGAGGACGCCCTGCTGTGCGGCGAACTCGACGCGGCCGCGCGCTACCTGGCGGGCCAGCAGGGGCCGCAGGCGCTGTTTGTCGACAGCAGCATCGCCCTGTTGCGCGGCGAACATGCGCACGCCGTGGCGGGCTTTGAAACGGCCCTGAAAGGGTTACGCAAGGAAACAGGCAAGCGCAAGCTGTGCTTTACGGGCATCGGCGGCCACCTGTACGTGCTGGCCTTGCTGCGCGGCAACGACGCCAAGCTGCTGAAAAGCGCGGAGACCTACCTCGATATCGCGCTGCATGCGCAACCGAACCACGACAGCATCGTCTACCAGCAACTCAATACCTTGCGCCTGGTGCGCGCCGGCGTGCTGCAAGCCGATGCGATCCCCACGCGCAGCTGGGAAACGGGACTGCAGGCGCAGCTGTTCCAGGCCTTGCTGTACTACTGGCTTGCGCTACCGCAATTGAGCGAGCGCAAGGATCAACTGCGCCTGTTGGTGCAGCAAGCGGACGCGGCCGGCTACGACCTGATTGCCGCGCAGGCGGCCGGCTTGCTGGGCTTGCTGGGCGAGCCGCAGCAGGAGCGCTATGCCACGGCCAAACGGGCGCAACACGGTCTGACGGACATGGCGCCGTGGTTCGAGCGCCAGGAAGCGTGGCAGCGCCAGCTGAGCGCCCTGATCAACCTGCAGCAGAACGCGCCCGCCGAAGCGCTGGGCGGCGTCTCGCGCCTCGTGTGGCTGGTGGCGTTCGACCCGCGCTTCGGCCTGACGGCCGTGGAAGTGCGCGAGCAGAAACGCGACGCGCGGGGCGGCTGGAGCAAGGGCCGCGCCATGGGCCTCAAGCGCCTGGCCGAAGAGGCGGGCGACATCGATTTCCTCACGCCGCAAGACGCGCGCGCGGCCGGCAGCATCGCGCCGTTCAAACAATATTATTCGTCGGCGCCGCGCTATGAAATCGAGCTGGACAAGGCTGCCGTGCTGCTGGTGGGCCACCCGCTCGTCTTCTGGCTCGATCACCCCGACACGCGCGTGGAACTGATCGCCGGCGCGCCCGAGCTCCTGATCAAATCGCACGAGGGGCAACTGTGGCTGGGCATGCAGCCGCCGCTGCCCGACAACGGCGGCAACGTCGTGGTGCAGCGCGAGACGCCGACGCGCCTGCGCGTGGTGCACATCCTCGACGAACACCGGCGCATCGGCGCCATCGTGGGCCTGGGCCTGTCCGTGCCGCTGCACGCGGAAAAACAGGTGATGCAGGCCATCGGCGCCATCTCGTCCATGGTCACCGTGCAGTCCGACATTGGCGGCGGCGCGGGAGACGCGGAAGCGATCACGGCCGACCACCGCCTGCACGTGCATTTGCTGCCCTACCAGCAGGGGTTAAAGATGCAGATTCTGGTCCGCCCGCTGCTCGACAACGGCGCCTATTACGCGCCGGGCAGCGGCGCCGAAAGCGTGTTTGCCGATGTGGCGGGCCGGGCCGTGCAAGCGCGGCGCGACCTGAATGCGGAACGCGAAGCGCAGCGCCAGCTGATCGGAAAATGTCTGGTGCTGGAAGAGGCGGAAGAAGAGCATGGCGAATGGCTGCTGGGCCAGCCAGCGCTGGGCCTGCAATTGCTGGTGGAGCTGCAATCGCTCGACCCCGCCGGCATGGTCTTGGCCTGGCCCGAAGGCGAAACCATGCGCGTGTCGAAGCGCATCGACAGCGGCCAGATGCGCCTGAATATCAAGAGCGAAAAAGACTGGTTTGCCGCCAGCGGCGAAGTGCAGATCGATGAAGACAAGGTCATGGATTTGCGCGCGCTGCTCGATTTGATGCAGAACAATAAAAGCCGCTTCGTGGCCTTGGGCGACAACCAGTTCCTCGCCCTCAGCGATGAATTGCACCGGCGCCTGTCGGAACTGGCCGCGTATGGCGAAGCGCATGCCGATGGCGTACACATCCACCCGCTGGCCGCGTTTGCGCTGGAAGAGCTGGCCAACGATGCGGGCGGCGTGAAGGCCGACAAACTGTGGCGCGAACACCTGCTGCGCCTGCGCGCGCTCGACGACTATCAACCGCATCTGCCCAGCACCCTGCAGGCCGACTTGCGCGATTACCAGCTGGCCGGCTACGAATGGCTGGCGCGATTGGCGCACTGGGGCGTGGGCGCCTGCCTGGCCGACGACATGGGACTCGGCAAGACGCTACAGGCGCTGGCGCTGATCCTGGCGCGTGCGCCGAACGGCCCCACCCTCGTCGTCGCCCCCACGTCCGTGTGCATGAACTGGATCAGCGAAGCGCAGCGCTTCGCGCCCACCTTGAACGTCAAACTGTTCGGCAGCGGCGACCGGGCCGACATGCTCGACACCCTGCAGCCGTTCGACGTGGTGGTGGCCAGCTATGGCTTGCTGCAGCAGGAAGCCGCCATGTTTGCCGGCGTGCGCTGGCATACGATCGTGCTCGACGAAGCGCAGGCGATCAAGAATGGCGCCACCAAGCGCTCGCAAGCCGTGATGGCCCTGCAAGGCGACTTCCGCATGGTGGCCAGCGGCACGCCGCTGGAAAACCACCTGGGCGAACTGTGGAATCTGTTCCGTTTTATTAACCCGGGCTTGCTGGGCACCCTGGACCAGTTCAATTTGCGTTTTGCGGGACCGATCGAAAAGGATCAGGACAAGCGGGCGGCGGCCGGCGCGCGCCTGCGGCTGCGCCGCCTGATCGCGCCGTTCATCCTGCGCCGCACGAAGACGCAAGTGCTGTCGGAATTGCCGTCACGCACGGAAATCGTGCTGGAAGTGGAATTGTCGCCGCAGGAAACGGCGCTGTACGAATCCTTGCGCCGCGAAGCGCTGGAAAAGCTGGCCATGGTGGAAGGACCGGCCTCGAAAAAGGCCATCCAGATCCTGGCCGAGATCATGAAACTGCGCCGCGCCTGCTGCAATCCGCAACTGGTGGCGCCGGAACTGGGCCTGGCCAGCAGCAAGCTGGCCGCCTTCGCCGAACTGCTGTCGGGCTTGCTGGAAAACCGCCACAAGGTGCTCGTCTTCAGCCAGTTCGTCGACCATTTGACACTCATCCGCAAGCACCTGGAGCAGCATGGCGTCAGCTATCAGTATCTCGACGGCAGCACGCCCATGCAGGAGCGCAAGCGCCGGGTCGACGCCTTCCAGGCGGGCGATGGCGACGTCTTCCTGATCAGCCTGAAGGCGGGCGGCATGGGCATCAACCTGACGGCGGCCGATTACGTGATCCACATGGACCCGTGGTGGAACCCGGCCGTGGAAGACCAGGCCTCGGACCGCGCCCACCGCATGGGGCAATTGCGCCCCGTTACCATTTACCGGCTGGTGGCGAAACACACGATCGAGGAAGGCATCGTCGAATTGCACCAGCACAAGCGCGACCTGGCCGACAGTCTGCTGGAAGGCAGCGATGCGGCCGCGCGCATGTCGGCCAGTGACATGCTGGGCATGCTGCAGGAAGGGCTGAAGCGATGAGCTTGAAAAAATGCACGGGGAAGCCGCGTTCCATGCGATGATCGTTTTTCCCTGTTTTGATGCCACGCCATGACCGACTATATCGCCACCAGCGCCGGCCAGCGCGCCACCTTTTTGTGCGGCAAATCCTGGACCGCTTATGTCAGCACCTTCATCATCGCCGTGCTGCTGTTCTTTGCCGCCCTGCCGCTGGCCTTCAAGTACAACGCGCGCGCCGCCTTCGTGGTGCTGATCGGCTCGGCGCTGATCGTCGCCTACCGCCTGCTGACCATCCGCAGCTATCAGCTGTACTACGACGAGGCGGGCGTGTGGCTGGCGTCCGGCATCTTGCCGTGGAAAAAGAAACTGACGGGCGTCAAGTGGCGCGACATGGATGAAGCCGTCTATGAAACCAACTTCTGGAGCTGGCTGTTCCAGTCCTATACGGTAAGAGTCCGCCAGCGCTACACGCAGGAAACGGAAATCCACGCCACCGGCATGGCGCGCGGCAAGGATGCCGTGGCGGCCATCAATGCGCGCCACCAGGACCTGCTGCGCGGCAGCGCCATCGTCGTCTAGCGCCGCGCGTTCCCGGCGCAAAAAACTGCGCAGCGGCGGCAATTAATGCTAATCTTTGGGCCGCCCAGGCAAGCAAGGCCAACCTTTCAATAGTTGTTTGTTACTTATATTATCAGTTTATTATTTTCTGATACCGACAAACAGCAAAATATTCAAGAGATAAACTATGCTGATCAAAAATAAAGTTGCGCTCGCCGCATTGATGATGGCTTTTACCCTGACACCGGCCAGCGCCGCCAAGAAACCGCAGAAGCAAGGCAAGGCCGGCACCAGCAGCAGCAAGAAAAAAACCGTCGGCAAGAAAGCGGCCGTCGTCACGGCGGCCACGGCAGCGACGGTCGCGGCCGTCGCCAGCGAGAACAGCAGCGACCGCTCCATGAATAACCTCAGCGGCCAATTCCTCACGGCCCTGTGGCGCCTGGACCCGGAAAGCGCGATTTCGGTCGGCAAGTACGATGGCGCCGCCAACCTGAGCATTCCCGACGCGGCCAGCCGCCAGAAGCAGCTGGCCTTCATCGAAGAATGGCTGGGCAAATTCGGCAAGCTGAATGCCGGCAAGATGTCGGACAAGCAACGCACCGACCTGGCCTTGCTGACGAATAAATTGCAGTCGGACCGCTGGTATCTGACCACCTTCCGCGAATTCGAATGGAATCCCGCCCAGTACAACGTGGCTGGCTCCATCGATTTCATCCTGAACACGGAATACGCGGCCCAGCCGCAGCGCCTGCGCACCTTGCTCAAGCGTATCGCCACCGTGCCGCAATACTACGCGGCCGCCCGCGCCAGCATCGTCAACCCCACGCGCGAGCACACGCAGCTGGCCATCGCCCAGAGCGCCGGCGTGCTCAGCGTGCTTGACGACCTGAACAAGACGGCACAGGGTTCCATCCTGACGCCGGCGGAAAAGCAGCTGTACAGCGCGCGCATCGCCGCGGCCCGCACGGCCGTGCAAGGCTATGCGGCCTGGCTGACGGAACAGGATGCCGCGCTGGCGCAGAACGGCAATGCGCGCTCCTTCCGCATCGGCAAAGATTTATATGAACAGAAATTCGCCTACGATATCCAGGCCAGCGTGAGCGCCGAGCAGATGTACCAGAAAGCCCTGGCCGCGCGCGAAAAGCTGCTCGAGCACATGGATAGCCTGTCCGACGAGCTGTGGGTGAAAACCATGGGCAGCACGGCCAAGCCGGCGGACCGCACGGCGAAGATCGGCATGGTGATCGACAAGCTGTCCAGCAAGCACGTGGCTCCCGCCGACTTCGTGCCGGAAATCCGCCGCCAGATCCCGGAATTGCAGGAGTGGGTGACCAGCCACAACCTGCTGACGATGGACCCGAAAAAGCCTCTGGTCGTGCGTGAAACGCCCGCCTACCAGCGCGGCGTGGCCGGCGCCAGCATCGAGGCACCCGGCCCCTACCGCCCGCAGGACCGCACCTATTACAACGTGACGCCGCTCGACGGCGAAACGCCGGAACAGGCGGAAAGCAGCTTGCGCGAGTACAACCACTGGATCTTGCAGATCCTGAACATCCACGAAGCCATCCCCGGCCACTACACGCAGCTCGTGTACGCGAACAAGTCGCCGTCGCTGGTCAAATCGATCTTCGGCAATGGCGCCATGATCGAAGGCTGGGCCGTGTATGGCGAGCGCATGATGCTCGAATCGGGCTATGGCAACAACGCGCCGGAAATGTGGCTGATGTATTCGAAGTGGAACTTGCGCAGCGTCACCAACACCATCCTCGACTACAGCGTGCACGTGCTGGGCATGACGGAAGCGCAAGCGCTCGACCTGCTGACGCGCCAGGCCTTCCAGACCAAGCGTGAAGCGACGGAAAAATGGCGCCGCGTGCAGTTGAGCTCGGTGCAACTGACCAGCTATTTCAGCGGCTACAGCGAAATCATGGACTTGCGCGAACAGCGCAAGCAAGCGCTGGGCAACAAGTTCGTGCTGAAGGATTTCCACGAGCAATTCCTCAGCTATGGCAGCGCCCCCGTGAAAGTCATCAAGGAATTGATGAATTAAGCGGCGCTCGCCGTCAGCTTGCAAAGGGCGCTGCGGCGCCCTTTTTGCATGCGTTTGCGCCGCCGCAAACCACCAGCGCCCCTGTCCATTAAACTGACGGGAAGGCAGGCGCCACCGCACTCCTCACTGGCAATTGCCGATTTTTCTGCTAGGGTGAGTTCAGGAGCGTCCATGCATATGCCCATCCAGTTCGACACCCTCGATTACGCCAAACGCCTCGCCTCGGCGGGCGTGCCCACACAGCAGGCGGAAGCCCATGCCACGGCCCTGGGCGAGGTACTGGGTTCGGCCGTCGTCGTGCATGGCGAACTGGCGGCGCTGGAGCGCAATCTGCTGGGGGAAATCAAGCTGGTGTCGCAGAACGTCGATACCAAGGTAGGCGCCCTGGAGGTGAAGATCGATGCGCTGGAGCTCAGGCTCGACACCAAAATAGACGCCCTGGAGCAAAAATTCGACGCCCGCCTGGAACGCCTGGACTTGCGCCATGGCGCCGACATGAAACACGTCTACTGGATGATGAGCACCGTGATCCTGCTCAACCTGGGCATCCTCAGCAAACTGATGCTGCAGTAAGCGCGCACTAACTTTCTCGACAATGAAAAAGCCGCTGCTCCCGGGGGAGGTCAGCGGCTTTTGCCTGCGAGTATAGTAAAGCATCTAGGACGCCTCTTCCGGCGCCTGGGTAGCCTTGACGAAGATGGGCGCCACCAGCAGGCCCAGCTCGAACAGCAGGCACATCGGGATGGCCAGCGAGAACTGGCTGACCACGTCCGGCGGCGTGACGATGGCGGCAATGACGAAGGCGCCGACGATGATGTAGGGACGCACTTCCTTGAGTTTCGCGATGGAAACCAACCCCATGCGCACGAGGATCACCACCACCACGGGCACTTCGAACGTGGCGCCAAAGGCCAGGCACATCGACATGACGAAATCGAGGTAGTTTTCGATATCCGGCGTCACCGCGATCGACGACGGCGAAAAGTCGCTGATGAAGTGAAACACGCGGCCAAACACAAAGAAATAGCAGAAGGCCACGCCGGCCATGAACAGCAGCGACGAGGAGATGACCAGCGGCGCGATCAAACGCTTTTCATGCGTGTACAGGCCGGGGGCGATAAACGCCCACATCTGGTACAGCACCCAGGGCAAGGCGACGATAAAGGCGATCACCAGCGTCACTTTCATCGGCACGAGGAAGGGCGAGATGACGCCGGTGGCGATCATTTTCGAGCCGGCCGGCAGCGAGGCGATCATCGGCGCGGCAATGAAATCGTAGATATGCGAAGGGCCGGGCCAGTAAAACAGCACGGCGCAGACGACGGCGATGCCGATCGACGCCTTGACCAGGCGGTTGCGCAGCTCGACCAGATGCGAGATAAAGGTTTCTTCCACCGGAGATTTGCTACTCATGAGTAAAAGGAGGAGGAACTGGCACGCGGACGGAAACGCGCCACGCGGGCGGCCGCCGACTGCACGTGCAGCTTGCCGCCATGGCGCTGCTTGTACCAGCCAGGGATGGCGGAATTGCGCACCAGTTTCTTGCGGCGGAATTCGCGCGCCTTGCGGGCCAGGTCATCGTTGGTGGCGCGCAGCATGGCTTCATGGGCGTCGTGATGCCCCTCATACGAACTGGAATCGCCGCGCCAGGCGTTTTCCACCTCGGCCAGGTTGCCGGAAATCGAATTTTCCACGCCATGCATGGATTTCTCCACACTTTGCTTGACGGAATGGGCCGCCTCCTGCACTTCCTTCTGCAGGTTTTTCAGCTCTTCCATTTCAATTTCGCGCGAGACTTCGGATTTCACCTGGTTCAGGTAGCGTTGCGCGCGGCCATACAGGGTGCCGGCCATGCGCGCCACTCTCGGCAACTTTTCAGGGCCGATGACTATCAACGCAACCACGCCGATGATGGCGATTTTAGAGAGACCGAGATCGATCATAAGCGGACAAGGCTGTTACCGGACGAGGCAAGCGCCCCGCCACGCTATCAGGACTTGCTTTTCTCTTTCGTTTCCACGTCGATGGTGCTTTTGTCGGCCACTTGCGATGGCGCAGCAGGAGGGGTATTGGCTGCCGGCGCGTCATCGTCGCCCTTGACGCCATCCTTGAAGCCTTTGACGGCCTTGCCGATATCACCGCCGATATTGCCCAGTTTCTTGGTGCCGAAGACCAGCATCACGATAACCAGAACGATCACCCAGTGCCAAATACTCAATGAACCCATCACATTCTCCTTGCGGGACGGTGCCCGAATAGCGTCAACCAATGCCGGTAGTATACACGCGAACCCGGCGCACGGCGAAATCAGTGCTGGCCGCGCCAGGGACGGGGACCGCCGTACACATGCATGTGCAGGTGATACACCTCTTGCCCACCGTTCGGGCCGCTGTTGATCATGGTCTTGAAGCCGCCGGCAGGCGTGCCATCGGCGTCATAGCTGACGGCGCAGCCAAATTCGGCGGCGAGTTTCGGCGCCAGGCGCAGCAGCTTGCCCAGTATTTCCGTATGGCTGTCGTCGCAATCGGACAGGCTGGCCACGTGGCGCTTCGGGATCAACAGCAGATGCACGGGGGCGGCCGGGTTGATGTCCTTGAAGGCCAGCAAGTCGTCATCCTCATACACGATGGTCGAGGGAATTTGTTTTGCAGCAATCTTGCAGAAAATACAGTTATCCACGCACGCTCCAGTAGGTCAGTGTTTGTCTGTTTCGCCAGCGTCGCGCAGCTCGTCCTTGCGCGCCGCCTTTTCCTCGAGGCCGGACAGGCCTTCGCGGCGCGCCAGCTCGTCGAGCACCTGCTGCGGCGTCAGGTCGAACTGCGCCAGCATCACCAGCGAGTGAAACCACAGGTCGGCGCATTCGTACAAGACCTTCGACGGGTCGTTGTCGCGGCGCGCATCCTTGGCGGCCATCACCGTTTCCGTCGCTTCCTCGCCGATTTTTTTCAAAATGGCATCATCGCCCTTGGCAAACAGGCGCGCGACATACGAGGTGGCGGGGTCGCCGCCATTGGCCAGCTTGCGCGATTCGATCACGGCGGCCAGGCGTTTTAACGTTTCACTCATTTGCTCTTGCTTTCCGCATAAATCGTCTCAGGGTCTTTCAGGACGGGGTCGGTGATCTGCCATTCGCCCGTTTTCTCGTCGCCTTCGAACTTCTGGAAGAAGCAAGAATGGCGACCCGTATGGCAGGCGATGCCGCCCGCTTGCTCGATTTTCAGCAAGACCACGTCTTCGTCGCAATCGAGGCGGATTTCCAGCACCTTTTGCGTGTGACCCGATTCTTCGCCCTTGTGCCACAGTTTCTTGCGCGAACGGCTCCAGTATACGGCTTCGCCCAGCTCCACCGTGCGCGCAAGCGCGTCGCGGTTCATCCAGGCGAACATCAGCACGTCATTGCTGCCCGCTTCCTGCGCGATCACGGGCACCAGGCCGTGCTCGTCCCATTTGACCTTTTTCAGCCACTTGGCATTGCTTGCTACGATGGTTCCGTTCTGCATGTTCTTCTATCCCGCTGATATTGACTTGCTTGTCTTTACGCCAGGCGCATGGGGATGCCCTGCTGCGCCATGAAGCGCTTGGCTTCCTGCACCGTGTGCTGGCCATAGTGGAAGATGCTGGCGGCCAGCACGGCGTCCGCCCGGCCCACCTTGATGCCGTCGACCAGGTCTTGCAAGCCGCCCACGCCGCCCGAGGCGATCACGGGAATGCTGACGGCATCGGATACGCCGCGCGTCAGGCCCAGGTCGAAGCCCACCTTGGTGCCGTCGCGGTCCATGCTGGTGAGCAAGATTTCACCGGCGCCCAGGCTTTCCATTTTACGCGCCCATTCGAACGCGTCCAGGCCCGTGGCCGTGCGTCCGCCATGGGTAAACACTTCCCACTTGCCGGGCGACACCTGCTTGGCGTCGATGGCGACGACGATGCATTGCGAACCGTGCTTTTGCGATGCCTCAAACACCAGCTGGGGGTTCGTCACGGCCGAGGTGTTGATGCTGACCTTGTCGGCGCCCGCATTGAGCAGCCGGCGCACGTCTTCCACCACGCGCACGCCGCCGCCCACGGTCAGCGGAATGAACACTTGCGACGCCACCGCTTCGATGATGTCGAAGATCAGGCCGCGGTTGTCGCTCGAAGCGGTAATGTCGAGGAAAGTGATTTCGTCGGCGCCCTGCTCGTCATAGCGGCGGGCGATTTCCACGGGATCGCCCGCGTCGCGCAATTCCGTGAAATTGACGCCTTTGACGACGCGGCCATTGGTCACGTCGAGGCAGGGGATGATACGTTTTGCAAGCATGATGGGTTCCAGATTGTCGCCAGGCCAGGACACGCGCAGGCGCGCCCCGGCCGGGCAGGCTTAAACGGCGGCGTCGGTCAGTTCGTCGGCGCGTTCCTGCGCTTGCGCCAGGTCGATCGTGCCTTCATAGATGGAACGGCCGCAGATCACGCCTTCGATGCCTTCGGCCTGGACTGCGCACAGCGCTTCCACGTCGCCGATGTTGTGCAGGCCGCCCGAAGCGATGACGGGGATCTTGACGGCTTGCGCCAGCTTGACGGTGGCTTCGATATTGATGCCGCCCATCATGCCGTCGCGGCCGATGTCCGTGTAGATGATCGATTCGACGCCGTAGGCTTCGAATTTTTTCGCCAGGTCGATCACTTCGTGGCCCGACATCTTGCTCCAGCCATCGGTTGCCACTTTGCCATCCTTGGCATCGAGGCCGACGATGATGTGGCCCGGGAAGGCACCGCAGGCGTCGTGCAGGAAGCCGGGACTTTTCACGGCCGCCGTGCCGATGATGATGTAGGTGATGCCGGCGTCGAGGTAACGCTCGATGGTGTCGAGGTCGCGGATGCCGCCGCCCAGCTGTACAGGGATTTCCTCGATGTCGTTTTCCACGGCGAAATCCTGCACGGCTTTCAGGATGGCTTTCACGGCGCCTTCGTTCTTCGGCTTGCCGGCAAAGGCGCCGTTCAGGTCGACCAGGTGCAGCCGGCGCGCGCCCTGCATCAGCCAATGGCGGGCCATTTCGGCCGGGTCTTCGGAAAATACGGTGGCAAGTTCCATATCGCCTTGTTTCAGGCGTACGCAGTGACCGTCTTTCAGGTCGATGGCGGGAATAAGCAGCATGGTCAGTGTGGTTTAAAAGTGAGTGAGTGACGGAAAAAAAGCCGGAGAGCCAACGTTAAGGTTGCCAGTGAACGAAGTTCTTGTACAGCTGCAAGCCAGCGGCAGCACTTTTTTCAGGGTGAAACTGTGTCGCGAAAATATTATCACGGGCGACGGCGCAGGCGAACGGCGCGCCATAGACAGTCTCGCCCACCGTGTGCGCCGCCTCTTGAGGTTGAGCAAAATAGCTGTGCACAAAGTAAAAATACGCATTGTCGGCGATACCATCCCACATGACATGGGACGCCGTTTGCCGCACTTGGTTCCAGCCCATTTGCGGCACCTTGAAGCGCGAGCCGTCTTCCTGCACCTGGCCGTCGAGCTGGAAACGCACGACTTTGCCTGGCAGCAAGCCCAAACCGGCCGCGTCGCCCTCTTCGCTGCCGTCGAACAGCATTTGCTCGCCGATGCACACGCCCAGCACGGGCTTGCTGTCGGCGGCGCGCAGCAGCGCCTCCAATACGCCCGATTCGCGCAGACTGCGCATGCAGTCAGGCATGGCGCCCTGGCCCGGCAGGACGATGCGGTCGGCGCTGTCGATGTCGGCAGCGACACCGGAAATGCGCACATCGGCGTCCGGCGCCACGGCACGCAAGGCTTGCGCCACCGAGCGCAAATTGCCCATGCCGTAATCCACCACCACAATTTTATTCATGTTTGATCCCGGAATCTACAATATAGCGAGAGCGGCGCTCACAGGCTGCCCTTGGTCGATGGAATGATGCCGGCCGCGCGCTCGTCGAGCTCGGCAGCCATGCGCAGCGCGCGGCCAAAGGCCTTGAACACGGTTTCGCACTGATGGTGGGCATTCGTGCCGCGCAAGTTGTCGATATGCAAGGTCACGCCCGCGTGGTTGACGAAGCCGCGGAAAAATTCCAGCGTCAGGTCGACGTCGAAGCCGGCGATCATGGCGCGCGTAAACGGGATGTGGTATTCGATGCCAGGGCGGCCCGAGAAATCGAGCACCACGCGCGACAGCGCCTCGTCCAGCGGCACGTAGGCGTGGCCATAGCGGCGGATGCCCTTCTTGTCGCCGATGGCCTTGGCCACGGCCATGCCCAGGGTGATGCCCACGTCTTCCACCGTATGGTGGTTGTCGATATGCACGTCGCCCGTCGCTTCGATATCGAGGTCGATCAAGCCATGGCGGGCGATCTGGTCCAGCATATGGTCGAGGAAGGGCACGCCGGTATTGAGCTTTTGCTGGCCCGTGCCGTCCAGGTTGAGGGCGACGCGAACTTGCGTCTCATTGGTGTTGCGCGTGATTTCTGCGGTGCGGTTCATGGGAGGCTCTGGCGATAGGCTAAACGAGGGATGCCTTGAAGGCATCGTAAAAAAGGGAATTTTCTTCCGGGGTGCTGACGCTGATGCGCAGGCAATTGGCCAGCGCAGCATGCATTTTACTCATATTTTTAATTAAAACCCTGCGGGCAAGCAGTTTTGCGCAAACATCGTCGGAATCTGCCACACGAATCAGAAGAAAATTTGCCTTCGAGGGAAATACCGTCACGCCGGGCAGCTCCGCCAGGCGCCGTGCCAGGTCGTCGCGCGCGCTGTTGAGCAAATCCGCCTGCGCGTTGAGCACGTCGAGGTGTTCGAGCGCGAATTCGGCCGCCGCCTGCGTCAGCACATTCACATTGTACGGCGGACGCACTTTCTCGAACTGCGCCAGCAGGGCCGGCGCGGCCGACATGTAGCCGAGGCGGATGCCGGCCAGGCCCAGTTTCGACACGGTGCGCATCACCACCAGGTTTTCATATTCGGGCAGGCGGCCCATGAAGCTGCGCTGCGCGAACGGCTCGTAGGCTTCGTCGACGACGGCGATGCCCGTGTCGCCCAGGGCGGCGAGGATGCGTTCGATATCGGCAGCGGCGAACAGGTTGCCCGTCGGGTTGTTCGGATAGGCGAGGAAGACCAGCGCCGGGCGGTGCTCTTCGATGGCCGCCAGCATGGCCGGCATGTCCAGGCTGAAGTCGGCCTGCAGCGGCACGCCGACGAAATCCATGCCGGCAAACTGCGCCGAGCGCGCATACATGACGAAGGCCGGCACGGGCGCCAGCAGCACGGCGCGCTGGCCCGGCGCTTGGCGGGCGCAGGCCATGGCCAGGATGGAAATCAGTTCATCGGAGCCGTTGCCCAGCATGACGTCGTAACCGGCGGGCACGCCCAGTTTGGCGCAGATGGCCGCCTGCAGGCTGGCGTACGACGGCGGATAGCGGTTCAGCGCCACGCCGGCCAGGCGCGCGCCCAGTTCCTCGCGCAGCTGCTGCGGCAGCGGATACGGGTTTTCCATCGCATCGAGCTTGATGTAACCGCTGGCATCGGCTACCTGGTAGCTTTTGACGGCCCGCACATCGGCGCGCACGGTGTTGCTGATTAACTGATCGAGGAAAGACATGCTGCAAACACTCCTGATGAAATGAAATGGAGACTAAATGACGACGTCTTCCGGCACGCTAGCGCTGCGCGCCTTGCGGGCCGGCGCTTTTTTCACGGCGGGCGGCTTTTTCACGGCAGCCGTTTTTCTGACCGCCGCCGGCTTTTTCGCCGCCTTGGCGGGCTTGGCCGCGGGCGATGTGGCCGGTTCGGCCAGCTCCTGCGCGAGGGCCGCCAATCGCTGTTCGATGATGGCGCAGTAGTCGGGATTCAATTCAAAACCGACGAAATCGCGCCCGCAGCGCTTGGCCGCCAGGGCCGTGGTGCCGCTGCCCATGAACAGGTCGAGCACCACGCCGCCGGGCGGGCACGACGCCTTGAGCATGCGCTCGATGATTTCGAGCGGCTTTTGGGTCGGGTGGTCGGCCCGTTCCGGGTGTTCCTTGTGCAGGCGCGACACGCTCCACAAGTCTTTCGGGTTGTAGCCCACTTCCAGCCATTTCGCGCCGATGAAGATCGAGCGCGAACGGGCCTTCTTGGTGGCCGCGTCGTAGGCGATGCGCACCGCGTCAAGGTCGAAGTAGTAATCCTTGCGCTTGACGAAGAAGCCGATGGTGTCGTGCACCGATGAAAAGCTGCGCACACTGCCGCCCATGGACGGCACGCGGCGGTCCCAGATGATTTCATTCATCATCGCCATACGCTGTTTGAGCATGACGAAGATTTCCGGCGAATAGCGCCAGGTGAGAAAGATATACAGGCTGCCGTTGGCTTTGAGCTTGGGCAGCGCCGCATCGATCCACTGTTCCGTCCAGCGCAGGTAGTCGGCCACCGACTGCTGGTCCGAGGCATTGCCGTAATCCTTGCCCAGGTTGTACGGCGGATCCGTCAGGATCAGGTCCACCGAGCCATCGGGAATGCGCGCCAGCCCCGCCAGCGCGTCTTCGCAATAGACCCGGTTGACCCAGTCCGGCCGCTCCGCCATATTCGTCATGGCTGCGGCTTCAGACGCAGTTCGGCGCTTCGCGCGTGGGCCTGCAAGCCTTCGCCATACGCCAGCGTGGCGGCGACACGGCCCAGGGTTTGCGCGCCCGCCTCGCTGACGTGAATGATGGACGAACGCTTCTGGAAGTCGTACACGCCCAGCGGCGACGAAAAGCGCGCCGTGCGCGACGTCGGCAGCACGTGATTGGGACCGCAGCAATAGTCGCCCAGCGATTCGGACGAAAAGCGGCCCAGGAACATGGCGCCGGCGTGGCGGATCTGCTCGGCCCACTGCTGCGGGTTGTCCGCCGAGATTTCCAGGTGCTCGGCCGCGATGGCGTTGGCGATCTCGCACGCCTCTTGCATGCTGCGCACCTTGATCAGCGCGCCGCGGTCGGCCAGCGAAGTGCTGATGGTGGCCTGGCGCGGCATCGTCGGCAGCAGCTTGGCGATGCTCTCCTCGACTTGCGCGATGTAGGCCGCGTCGGGGCACAGCAGGATCGCCTGCGCCAGTTCGTCGTGCTCGGCCTGCGAAAACAGGTCCATCGCGACCCAGTCCGGGTCCGTCGTGCCGTCGCACAGCACGAGGATTTCGGAAGGCCCCGCGATCATGTCGATGCCGACGATGCCGAACACGCGGCGCTTGGCGGCCGCCACATAGGCGTTGCCGGGGCCGACGATTTTGTCGACGGCGGCAATCGTCTGCGTGCCGTAGGCCAGCGCGCCGACGGCTTGCGCGCCGCCGATGGTGATCACGCGCGTCACGCCCGCGATCGCGGCGGCGGCCAGCACCATCTGGTTTTTCACGCCATCGGGCGTCGGCACCACCATGATGATTTCGCCCACGCCCGCCACGTGCGCGGGGATGGCGTTCATCAGCACGGACGACGGATACGCTGCCTTGCCGCCCGGGACGTAGATGCCGACCCGGTCCAGCGGCGTGATTTTTTGCCCCAGCACCGTGCCATCGGGCTCGGTGTAAGTAAAACCGCGCAATTCCTCGCGCTGGCGTTCGTGGAAGGCGCGGATGCGCTGCGCGGCGATCTGCAGCGCCTCGCGCTGCGCCGACGGCAGGCCGTTCAGGGCCGCCTGCAGTTCGGCTTGCGAAATATCAAACGCCGCCATTTCCGCCGCGCCGCCATGCGGGATGCGGTCGAAACGGTTGGTGTATTCCAGGACGGCGGCGTCGCCGCGCGTTTTCACGTCGGCCAGGATTTTTGCGACCGACGTTTCAATCGCTGCATCGGTGCCCGCCTCGAACGCCAGCAAGGTGTCGAGCGATTGTTGGAAACCTTCCTGGCTTGAATCGAGCTTGCGTATCTGTATCGGCATAATCGGCTTTCTGCTACTGAATGTGTCTAGGCTTGCGAGGCGCGTTCAAACGCCTCGATAATCGGCTGCAAGCGCTCGCGCTTGAGCTTTAATGCCGCCTGGTTGACCACCAGGCGCGACGAAATTTCCATGATGTGCTCGACCTCGACGAGGTTGTTCGCCCGCAAAGTGCTTCCCGTGCTGACCAGGTCGACGATGGCGTCGGACAGGCCTACCAACGGCGCCAGCTCCATCGAGCCATACAGCTTGATCAGGTCGACGTGCACGCCCTTGGCGGCGAAATGCTCGCGCGCCGTGTGCACGAACTTGGTGGCCACGCGCAAACGCGCGCCCTGGTGCACGGCCTTTTCATAGTCGAAACCGGCCTGCACCGCCACCGACATGCGGCAGGAAGCGATATTCAGGTCGATCGGCTGGTACAGGCCTTCGCCGCCGTGTTCGAGCAAGACATCCTTGCCCGCCACGCCGAAATCGGCCGCGCCGTACTGCACGTAGGTCGGCACGTCGCTGGCGCGCACGATGATGACGCGCACGTTCGGATCGTTGGTGGCCAGAATCAGCTTGCGCGAGGTCTCCGGGTTTTCCAGCACCTTGATGCCGGCCGCTTCCAGCAGCGGCATGGTGTCTTCAAAAATGCGGCCCTTCGAGAGCGCCAGGATCAGCTGGGAGCTGTCGCCGTTGTTCGATCCGTTCATGCTCGTTCCTTACTCATTTATGATTTACAACACCTGACAAAACCGTAGCGAGCGAAAGTGATTTGTGGTCGAGAAGCGCAACTGTACGAAGGTACAGTGAGCATCGGAGGCCGCAAAGCACGACGCGCAGCAGGTTTTGACAGGCGTTACTTGATGCGTACGATGTTGGCGCCAACTGCCGACAACTTCACTTCCATGCGGTCGTAGCCGCGGTCGAGGTGATAGATGCGGTCGATCAGCGTTTCGCCGTCGGCTGCCAGGGCCGCGATCACCAGCGAGGCCGAGGCGCGCAGGTCGGTCGCCATCACGGGCGCGCCGCGCAGCTGCTTGACGCCGGCGATGATGGCCGTGTTGCCCTCGATGGTGATGTCGGCGCCCAGGCGGTTCATTTCCTGCACGTGCATGAAGCGGTTCTCGAAAATCGTCTCGGTGACGCGGCTGGCGCCGTTGGCGATCGTGTTGACGGCCATGAACTGCGCCTGCATGTCGGTCGGGAAGCCCGGGTATTCCGTCGTGCGGAAGCTGACGGGGTTCGGACGGGCCGACATCTCGGCGCGGATCCAGTCGGCGCCGAAGGTCATCGTCAGGCCCATGGCGCGCAGCTTGTCGAGCGCCGCGTCGAGAATGTCGGTGCGCACGTTGCGCAGGGTGATGTCGCCGCCGGTGGCCGCCACGGCGCACAGGAAGGTGCCCGTTTCGATACGGTCGGCGATCACCGCGTGCGAGGCGCCGTGCAAGGCGTCCACGCCCTGGATCACCAGGCGGCTGGTGCCGATGCCGTCGATCTTCGCGCCCATGGCCACCAGCAGGTGCGCCAGGTCGGTCACTTCCGGTTCGCAGGCGGCGTTTTCCAGGATGGTCTCGCCTTCGGCCAGGGTCGCTGCCATCAGCAGGTTTTCGGTGCCAGTGACGGTGATCATGTCGGTGACGATGCGCGCGCCCTTGAGCTTGGCGCACTTGGCGTAGATGTAGCCCGCTTCGATGCGGATCTCGGCGCCCAGCGCCTCTAAACCCTTGATGTGCTGGTCGACGGGACGCGAACCGATGGCGCAGCCGCCCGGCAGCGAGACCTTGGCTTCGCCGAAGCGCGCCAGCATGGGGCCCAGCACGAGGATCGAGGCGCGCATGGTTTTCACCAGTTCATACGGCGCTTCCAGGGTGTCGATGGCGCTGCCGTTGAGAACCACGCGGTCGCCGTCCTGCTGCACTTTCAGGCCCGTCTGGCCCAGCAATTTGAGCATGGTGGCCACGTCGTGCAAATGCGGCACGTTCGTCAGGTCCAGGTCGCCCGCGGTCAGCAGACCCGCGCACAGGATGGGCAGGGCGGCGTTTTTCGCGCCGGAGATGGCGATGTCGCCGTTCAGGCGGTTGCCGCCGTTGATGAGGAGCTTGTCCATGTGCTTATCCTTGGAATTCTTCAGGTGTCAGGGTTTTCATCGACAGCGCGTGGATTTCTTCGCGCATGCGGTCGCCCAGCGCCGCGTAGACGATCTGGTGACGCTGGATCAGGCGCTTGCCGGCAAACGCGGGCGAGACGATCACGGCCTGGAAGTGCTGGCCATCGCCCTCCACTTCGAGGTGCGTGCATTCGAGGCCGGCCGACAGGTAGCCGTGGATCAGTTCTGGAGTGGTGGTCACGATAAGTCCTTGATATTGAATAATGTAGTGAT
Organism: Janthinobacterium sp. BJB304; assembly: GCF_002735765.1. Classification (NCBI taxonomy): domain Bacteria; kingdom Pseudomonadati; phylum Pseudomonadota; class Betaproteobacteria; order Burkholderiales; family Oxalobacteraceae; genus Janthinobacterium; species Janthinobacterium sp. BJB304. Next base: position 67,842 of record NZ_PDZN01000023.1, on the reverse strand, counting down.
GTGATGTGCCGTAATCAATGGCGCAATCTGTAACCGCTTTTCAGCAGGCGGATCGATGCCAGCGCCAGGATCACGAGGAAGCCGGCGACGATGGAAAGACTGAGCCACGGGCTAACGTCGGACACGCCGAAGAAGCCGTAGCGGAAGCCGTCGATCATGTAGAAGAAGGGGTTCAGGTGCGATACCGTCTGCCAGAATGGCGGCAGCGAGTGGATCGAGTAGAACACGCCCGACAAAAAGGTGGCCGGCATGATCAAAAAGTTCTGGAAGGCGGCCAGCTGGTCGAATTTCTCGGCCCAGATGCCGGCGATCAGGCCCATGGTGCCCAGCATGGCGGCGCCCAGGAAGGCGAAGATGACGATCCACAGCGGCGCGACAAACGACAGGTCGGCGAACCAGCAGGTGATGGCAAACACGCCAAAGCCCACGGCCAGGCCGCGCGCGACGGAAGCGAGTACATACGCCGAGAAGATTTCCCAGTGCGACAGGGGCGTGAGCAGCACGAACACCAGGTTGCCCGTGATCTTAGACTGGATCAGCGAGGACGAGGAATTGGCAAACGCGTTTTGCAGCACGCTCATCATCACCAGGCCGGGAATCAGAAAGGCCGTGTAGCTGACGCCGGGGCTCGGCTCCACGCGGCCGTCGAGCACATGGCCGAACACCAGCAGGTACAGCATCGACGTGAGCACGGGCGCGGCCACGGTTTGCGTCGCCACTTTCCAGAAGCGCAGCGTCTCTTTGTAGACGAGGGTGCGAAATCCTGTCGAAATCATACGGTACCTTTATCCATGATCTGCAAGAAGATATCTTCCAGGTCAGCTTGTTGCAATTGCATTTCATCGATCTCGACGCCCGCTTCGCGCAGGCGGGCGAGGATTTTCTCGACTTCGCTGTATTCGTTGACGCGCAGGCTGAACTTGTTCGGTGCCTGCTGTTCTTCCGGGTGCAGCACCAGGTGCTGCAGGTCGGCCGGCAGGCTGCCGTGTTTCAGGTGCACCTGCAGCTGCGAGCCGGCGATGCGGCGGATCAGCGCCGACATGGTGTCGAGCGCCACCACCTTCCCGCTTTTCAGCATGGCGACGCGCTGGCACATGGCTTGCGCCTCTTCCAGGTAGTGGGTGGTCAGCACGACCGTGTGGCCGCCTTCGCGGTTCAGGCGCGAGATGAACTTCCACAGGGTCTGGCGCAGTTCCACGTCGACGCCGGCCGTCGGTTCATCGAGCACGATGACGGGCGGCTTGTGCACCAGCGCCTGGGCCACGAGCACGCGGCGCTTCATGCCGCCGGACAGGGCGCGCATATTCGTGTCGGCCTTGCCGGTCAGGTCGAGGTTTTCCATGACCTCGTCGATCCACTTGTCGTTGTTCGGCAGGCCGAAGTAGCCGGACTGCAGGCGCAGGGTTTCGCGCACGGTGAAAAACGGGTCGAACACGAGTTCCTGCGGCACCACGCCCAGGTTGCGGCGCGCATTGCGGAAGTCCTTGACCACGTCGTGGCCGTGGATCTTGACGGTGCCCGCGTCGGGGCGTATCAGGCCGGCGATGATGGAAATGAGGGTGGTCTTGCCGGCGCCGTTGGGACCGAGCAGGCCAAAGAACTCGCCTTCTTCGATGGCCAGCGACACGCCGCCCAGCGCCTTGAGCGATTTATAGCTCTTTTCTACATTCGTGATTTGAATTGCGGTCATGTGCTTGTTTCAAGTGTAATGCGTCTGGTGTGATGCGCCGGCTGCCGGGGAAAGCCAGGCTGGCAGGCCGGCGCAGGGCGCCCCTTCCGTGGAGGGTGGCGCAACAGTCAATTATAGTTGGAAACTTCGTGGAACACTTGGAGATCAATCCGGCGGCGCTGCTGGCCTGCCGGCTTGAAAGCTACTGCTGATGCGGGGAGTGGGACAGGATCAATGATGATGCAGGTCGGACGGGCTGCGCTCGGCGTGGCCGCCGGCGCTGGCGCAGTCGTCGGCCGTCAAGGTGCTCGAAACGAGCGAGCAGACGCCATACAACTTGGTGAGGTTTTTCAGGTTGTTCGGCAGGTTTTTCAGCTCCAGCACGCCGCCCGCGTCCTGCGCGGCGCGCTGCCACGTCAGCATGACGGACACGGCGGCCGAATCGACGGCCTTGACATTGCGCAAGTCGAACTTCGTCTGACCCGAGCGGATGGCGTCCAGACCCTGCTCCAATGCCGAAGTGGCATTGTGCACGGTCAGGGAAGTCAGGGACTGCAAGGTGTCGAGAGAGTCGGGCATGGCGTCGGGCTGCGCTGGTCTGGAGCTGGGTCTGGAGCTATATGATAGCCGATTATTTGGCTTTGGCAGCGGGACGGCTGGCCAGGGCCTTGTTTTTTGCCTGCAAGGTCTTGATCAGGCCATCGATGCCGCCCTTGCTGATCTCGCTGGCGAAGCTGCTTTTGTACGTTTCCACCAGCCACGCGCCCAGCACGTTGATGTCATAGATCTTCCAGCCGGACGGGGTTTTCGCCACGCGGTAGTTCAGGGGCACGGGTTCGCCGCGCGCCACGTTGACCTGCGAACGCACTTCCACTTCCGTGTCAGCCGGGTCGGCGCGCAGCGGCTTGAATTCCACGGTTTCGTTCTTGATCTGCGACAGGGCGCCCGAGTACGTGTAGATCAGCAGGGTGCGGAATTCCGCCGACAGCTGCTTTTGCTGGTCCGGCGTGGCGTCGCGCCAGAAGCGGCCGGCGGCCAGGGCCGTCATGCGCTGGAAATCCACGTAAGGCAGGATTTTGCTTTCCACCAACTCGGTGACGCGCTTGATATCGCCAGCCTGGATGGCCTTGTCGTTCTTGGCCGTGTCGATCACGTCCTGGCTGATGCGCTTGACCAAGACGTCCGGCGCTTCGACAGCAGGAGCGGCCTGGGCGGCGGTGGCAAAGGCGATGGTCGCCATCGCCAGCAGTTGTTTCATCAATTTCATGGTTCTACCTTTCATGGTGTTGCTATGCACCGGCTGGCGTTGATCGCAGCCGTGGTGTTTCTGTACCGGAGTTTACTCCTGGGGCCTGGCCTCGGAAGCAACGGTATTGCTACCAGATGTTACGAGGTCCGCTGGCGCCACCTCGGCGGCGGCCGTGGCCGCAGGCGCGTCATTGGCAGCTTGCGGTTTGGCCTCGTACTCCGGCTCGTAATCGCTGGTGTCGTTTTTTGGCACTTTGCGGTCGCGGCGGTCCGTATCGCCGTCGAAAACCTTGCTTTCACGCGCTTGCAGGAAGCCGTCGCGGATGAATTCATAACGGTCCAGCGCGGCCGCTTCCATCAGGTTGGTCGCGTCGAGCAGCGCGGCGCGCTTGTCGACCACGCGCGTCACCGTGCCGATATTGCGTACATTGACGGGATCCTTGTAGCGCCATGGGTCGCCCGCGATATCGAGCGGCAAGGCCACCGTGTCGCGCACGGTCGATGGACCCAGCAGCGGCAGCATCACGTACGGACCCGACTGGACGCCGTACCAGCCCAGGGTCTGGCCAAAGTCTTCGTTATGCTTGGGAATGCCGGCCTGCGACGCGATGTCGATCAGGCCGAGGATGCCGAAGGTCGAGTTCATGCTGACGCGCACGACGTCTTGCAAGCCCGCTTCACCCTTGCCTTGCAGCAAGTTGTTCACGGCACTCCACACATCGGCCAGGTTGCCGAAGAAGTTGCCCACGCCCGTTTGCACGAACGACGGCGTCACCGTCTTGTAGGCCGTGGCAACAGGCTTCAGCGCCACCTGGTCGACGGTATCGTTAAACTTGAACATCGCGCGGTTATACCCTTCCAGCGGGTCGCGCGGATTGGTGCCGGTGGCGCAAGCGCTCACGCTGGCGGCGATGGCCAGGGCCAGGCCGATACGCGCCAGGCTGCCTTGGGGTTTCTTGGTCGACTCGCTCATTTGCTGTCCTTTCCTTCCGCTGCCTTGCTGTAGATGAACTGATTGATCAGGTCTTCCAGCACTGTGGCCGATTGAGTACGGGCGATCTTGTCGCCCTCTGCCAGGTTCGCCAAATCGCCGCCTGCTTCCAGGCCGATATATTGCTCACCCAGCAAACCGGCCGTCAAAATCTTGGCCGAGCTGTCTTTCGGAAATTTGTAGCCATCTTCGATGTCGAGTTTCACCAGCGCCTGATACGTCTTGTCGTCAAAGCGGATCTCCGCCACGCGCCCCACCACCACGCCAGCGCCCTTGACGGGCGCCTGCGGCTTGAGACCGCCAATATTGTCGAACTTGGCCGTAATGGTATACGTCTTGCTGAAAGACAGCGAGCTCATATTGCCGGCCTTGAGCGCCAAAAACATCAATGCCGCCACACCCAGCAAGACGAACAAGCCGACCCAGACATCCAAAGATTTACGTTGCATAAACAATCCTAAATAATTTTTACTTGCCGCACCTGCGCAGAACACTGCCCAGGCCGATAATTTTGTCGCCTATCGGCAATTACTTGCTAAACATCAACGCCGTCATCATGAAATCGAGCCACCACACCATCAACGACGAAATGACCACCGTGCGCGTGGTGGCGCCGGACACGTCTTCCGGCGTCGGCTGCGCCTGGTAACCCTGGAACAGCGCGATGAAGGTCACCGCGATGCCGAACACCAGGCTCTTGATGGTGCCGTTGCCCACTTCTTTCCAGACATCCACGCCGCCTTGCATCTGCGACCAGAACGAGCCTTCATCGACGCCGATCAGCACCACGCCGACCAGGTAGCTGCCGATGATGCCGACGGCCGTGAAGATGGCGCCCAGGATCGGCATGGCGATCACGCCGGCCCAGAAACGGGGCGCCAGCACGCGCTGGATCGGGTTGACGGCCATCATTTCCATGGCCGACAGTTGCTCGCCCGCCTTCATCAGGCCGATTTCCGCCGTCAGCGAGGTGCCGGCGCGGCCGGCGAACAGCAGCGCCGTGACGACAGGGCCCAGTTCGCGCGTCAGCGACAGCGCCACCAGCAAGCCCAGCGACTGCTCGGCGCCATACGTGGTCAAGGTGTAATAGCCTTGCAAACCCAGCACCATGCCGACAAACAGGCCGGAGACGGCGGTAATCACCAGCGAGCGGTTACCGATAAAAAACAGTTGCTCGATCACCAGGCGCGGACGGCGCCACAGGCCGCCCGACGAGGCGATGATGATAAAGAACGAACGCACGGCAAAGCCGAGGTCTTGTACCGAATTGCGCAACCATGCTCCGATCGACGCGAGGAAACGCGCGATCATCGGCCCGCTCCCGCATGCAGGCCCAGGTCGTCGGCCAGCGACTTGCCCGGGTAATGGAACGGCACGGGGCCATCGGCCTCGGCATTGACGAATTGCTTGACGTACGGATGCGTCGACACGGCCATCTCGGCCGGCGTGCCGTGCGCCACAATTTTGCCCGATGACAGAAAATAGACGTAATCAGCGATGGCGAAACACTCCTTCACATCGTGCGATACCAGGATAGACGTGGAGCCCAGCGCATCGTTCAAATTGCGGATCAAATTGGCCGTCACGCCCATGGAAATCGGGTCCAGGCCGGCGAACGGCTCGTCGTACATGATCAGTTCAGGGTCGAGCGCGATGGCGCGCGCCAGCGCGACGCGGCGGCCCATGCCGCCCGAAATCTCGGCCGGCTTCAATTGCGCCGCATTGCGTAAACCCACGGCGTGCAGCTTCATCAGCACCAGGGTGCGGATCAGCTCTTCATTCAAGTCCGTGTGTTCGCGCAGGGGGAACGCCACATTTTCAAACGCCGTCAGGTCCGTAAACAGCGCGCCGTGCTGGAACAGCATGCCCATCTTGCGGCGCAGCCGATACAACTCGTCGGTTCCCAGCGTATGCACGATCTGGCCGTCGACATTCACGGAACCGGAACTGGGGCGCAGCTGCCCGCCGATCAGGCGCAGTACGGTCGTCTTGCCACTGCCGGAGCCACCCATGACGGCCACAACTTTTCCACGTGGGAAATCCATTTGAAGGCCCGATAAAATCGAACGTTCTCCATAGGCAAAGTGTAAATCACGGATCTCAACAAGATTTGGCACGACGAAGCTCACTATTTTAATGGCGTATTGTAGTGCAGAAACGCCAACCTCTGCTGAGACACCCCTTGGGACAGCCCCGTAAAGGGGAAGAATACAACACTAATGAATCGAAAGTCAGATATTGTAGTGGAAATTTGACCTGCGCATCACGCCCCCATCCGCCGGCGTTCACGGCCGTCCACTTGATAACTAAAATAACAAGGGCCACGCCGCAATCCGCGCCGTGGCCCTGTCAAAAAAACGAACAGTTGCTCGTTGATTAGCGTGGCAGCAGGGATGCCCCCATCAGGAACTCATCGACGGCGCGCGCGCACTGGCGCCCTTCGCGGATGGCCCACACCACCAGCGACTGGCCACGGCGCATGTCGCCGGCCGCAAACACCTTGGCCACCGAGGTCTGGTAGCAGCCGGCGCCATCCGTTGTCGCCTTGACATTGCCGCGCGCATCCGTATCGACGCCGAACGCTTGCAACACTTGTTGTACTGGTGAAACAAAACCCATGGCCAGGAAGACCAGGTCCGCCTTCATCTCGAATTCCGAGTTCGGCACTTCGCTCATCTTGCCGTCTTTCCATTCGACTCTGCAGGCGATCAGCTTTTCCACCTTGCCGCCCTTGCCTTCGAAACGCTTGGTGGCCACGGCCCAGTCGCGCTCGCAGCCTTCCTCGTGCGAGGACGAGGTGCGCAGCTTGGTCGGCCAGTACGGCCAGACCAGCGGCTTGTTTTCCTGTTCCGGCGGCTGCGGCATCAGTTCGAACTGGGCCACCGAGGCGGCGCCGTGGCGGTTCGAGGTGCCCACGCAGTCGGAACCCGTATCGCCGCCGCCGATCACCACCACGTGCTTGCCCGTCGCCTTGATCTGGTCCTTGAGCTTGTCGCCCGCGTTGACCTTGTTTTGCAGCGGCAGGAAATCCATGGCGAAGTGCACGCCTTTCAATTCGCGGCCCGGCACGGGCAAGTCGCGCGGCTGCTCGGCGCCGCCGGCCATGATGACGGCGTCAAATTCTTTTTCCAGGTCTTCCGGGAAAATGGTTTCCTTGGCCCAGTTGTTTACATGCGCAGGGAAATCCTTGCCGACCAGCACGCTGGTGCGGAAGACCACGCCTTCGGCTTCCATCTGTTTCACGCGCAGGTCGATGTGCGATTTTTCCATCTTGAAGTCGGGGATGCCATAACGCAGCAAGCCGCCGACCCGGTCGCTCTTTTCAAACACGGTGACGGCATGGCCGGCGCGCGCCAGCTGCTGCGCCGCCGCCAGGCCGGCAGGACCGGAGCCGACGATGGCCACTTTCTTGCCGGTGCTAAAACTCGCCGGCTGCGGCGTGACCCAGCCGTGCTCCCAGCCCATGTCGATGATTTTATGTTCGATCGACTTGATGCCGACCGGATCTTCATGGATGCCCAGGGTACAGGCCGATTCGCACGGCGCCGGGCAGATGCGGCCCGTAAATTCCGGGAAGTTATTCGTCGAATGCAAGATATCGAGCGCTTCGCGGTAGGCGCCGCGGTACACGAGGTCATTCCAGTCGGGAATGATGTTATTCACGGGGCAACCCGTGGTGCAGAAGGGAATGCCGCAATCCATGCAGCGCGCACCCTGCACGGTCGCTTGCGCGTCCGACAGGTGCAAGACGAATTCCTTGTAGTTCTTCAGGCGCGCGGCAGGCTCCAGATAGTGTTCGTCCTGGCGCTTGAATTCCATGAAGCCGGTAATTTTACCCACGATGTTTCCTTTGTATTTGGCTGGCGGGGAGCGGCATGGCCGCTCCCTGGTCATTCATTTGGCAATGAGCTTGGCTGGCTCAGGCGGCGACGGCTTGCACTTCCATGGCGGCATCCGCTGCCATCTCGATCAGCGCGCGCTTGTATTCGTTCGGGAAGACTTTCACGAACTTGCCGCGCGCCGCCGCCCAGTCGTCGAGCAGGACGCGGGCGCGGGTGCTGCCCGTGTGCTTGAAATGACGCTCGATCAGGCGCTTGAGGATGACTTCGTCCGCTTCCGGCACGCCGTCGCGGTGCTGCGTGTGCCAGGCGTCGCGGTCGACATGCTGTTCCGCCGCCGACACGACCTTGTCCAGGCTGACCATGGCCGTGTTGCACTTGCTGGCAAAGTCGCCCGCCGGGTCATACACATAGGCGATACCGCCCGACATGCCGGCCGCGAAGTTGCGTCCCGTGTTGCCCAGGACCACCACCGTGCCGCCCGTCATGTATTCGCAGCCATGGTCGCCCAGGCCCTCGACCACCGTGGTGGCGCCCGAGTTGCGCACGGCAAAGCGTTCACCAGCCACGCCGTTGAAGAAGGCTTCGCCGGCGATGGCGCCGTACAGCACCGTGTTGCCGATGATGATGTTGTCCACGGCCCAGCCGCGGAACTCGGTATTGGGCCGCACGATGATGCGTCCGCCCGACAAGCCTTTACCGACGTAATCGTTGCCCTCGCCCACCAGGTCGATCGTGATGCCGTGCGCCAGGAAGGCACAGGCCGACTGGCCCGCCGTGCCTTGCAACTGGATGTGGATGGTGTCGTCCGGCAAGCCGGCGTGGCCGTACTTCTTCGCCACTTCGCCGGACAGCATGGTGCCCACCGTGCGGTTCAAGTTGCGCACGGGCGAGATGAAGGAGACGCGCTCGCCCTTTTCCAGCGCCGCGCGCGCTTGCGCGATCAGCTTGTGGTCCAGCGCCTTTTCCAGCGCATGGTCCTGGAATTCCACGTGGCGGCAAGCCTGGCCATCCGGGGTTTCCGGCTTGTAGAAAATGGACGAGAAGTCCAGCCCCTGCGCCTTCCAGTGCGAAATCGCCTTCGATTTGTCGAGCAAGTCGACACGGCCGATCAGCTCGTCATACGTGCGGATGCCCAGCTGCGCCATCAATTGACGGGCTTCCTCGGCCACGAAGAAGAAGTAATTGACGACATACTCGGGTTTGCCCGAGAACTTGGCGCGCAGCACCGGATCTTGCGTGGCCACGCCCACCGGGCACGTATTCAAGTGGCATTTGCGCATCATGATGCAGCCTTCGACCACCAGCGGCGCCGTGGCGAAACCGATCTCGTCGGCGCCCAGCAGGGCGGCGATGACCACGTCGCGGCCCGTCTTCATCTGGCCGTCGGCCTGCACGCGGATGCGGCTGCGCAAACCGTTCAAGACCAGCGTTTGTTGCGTTTCAGCCAGACCCAACTCCCACGGCGTGCCCGCGTGTTTCACGGACGACAGAGGCGAGGCGCCCGTGCCACCGTCGTGGCCGGCGACGACCACGTGATCGGCTTTCGCCTTGGTGACGCCGGCAGCGACCGTGCCGATGCCCACTTCCGACACCAGCTTCACGGAAATCGAGGCGCGCGGGTTGGCGTTCTTCAAGTCATGGATCAGCTGCGCCAGATCTTCGATCGAATAGATGTCGTGGTGCGGCGGCGGCGAAATCAGGCCCACGCCCGGCACGGAAAAGCGCAGGCTGGCGATGTATTCGGACACCTTATGGCCCGGCAACTGGCCGCCTTCGCCCGGCTTGGCGCCCTGCGCCATCTTGATCTGGATCTGGTCGGCCGAGTTCAGGTAGGCCGCCGTGACGCCGAAACGTCCCGACGCCACCTGCTTGATGCGCGAGCGCATGGAATCGCCTTCCTGCAGCGGAATATCGACGACGATCTGCTCGGCACCCACGACGGACGCCATGGTGTCGCCCTGGCGGATCGGGATGCCCTTCAATTCCTGCGTGTAGCGGTTCGGATCTTCGCCGCCCTCGCCCGTGTTCGACTTGCCGCCGATGCGGTTCATGGCCACCGCCAGGGTCGCGTGCGCTTCCGTGCTGATGGAGCCGAGCGACATGGCGCCCGTGGCGAAACGCTTGACGATTTCCTTGGCCGGTTCCACTTCGTCGAGCGGGATCGCCTTGGTCGGGTCGAGCTTGAACTCGAACAGGCCGCGCAGGGTCAGGTGGCGACGGCTCTGGTCGTTGATGATTTGCGCATACTCTTTATAGCTGGAGAAATTGTTGCTGCGCGTGGAGTGCTGCAATTTCGCAATCGCGTCCGGCGTCCACATGTGGTCTTCGCCGCGCACGCGGAACGCATACTCGCCGCCCGCGTCGAGCTTATCAACCAGCACGGGATCGTTGCCGAAGGCCAGCGCGTGCAGGCGCAGCGCTTCTTCCGCCACTTCAAACACGCCGATGCCTTCCACGTTCGAGGCCGTGCCCTTGAAATATTTGTCCACCAGCGACTTGTTCAGGCCGATGGCTTCGAAGATTTGCGCGCCGCAGTAGGACATGTAGGTCGAAATGCCCATCTTCGACATGACCTTCATCAAGCCCTTGCCGACCGCCTTGGTGTAGTTATAAATGGCTTTCTCGGCCGACAAGTCGCCGGGCAAGCCGTGCGCCATCTCGGCCAGGGTTTCCATGGCCAGGTACGGGTGGACGGCTTCCGCGCCATAGCCGGCCAGCAAGGCGAAGTGGTGCGTTTCGCGAGCCGAGCCCGTTTCCACGACGAGACCGGTGGACGCCCGTAAACCCTTGCTCACCAGGTGCTGGTGCACGGTGGAGGTGGCCAGCAGCGCGGGAATCGCCACCTGGTCGGCGCAAATGGCGCGGTCCGAAACGATCAAAATATTGTGGCCGGATTTCACGGCATCGACGGCTTCCGCGCACAGCGAGGCCAGGCACGCTTCCACGCCTTCCTTGCCCCAGGCCAGCGGGTAGCAAATATCGAGTTCATACGACTTGAACTTGCCGCCCGTGTGGGCGCTGATGTTGCGCAGACGCGCCATGTCGTCAAAGCCCAGCACGGGCTGCGCCACTTCCAGGCGCATCGGCGGGTTGACGTTGTTGGTATCGAGCAAGTTCGGTTTCGGGCCGATGAAGGACACCAGCGACATCACCATTGCTTCGCGGATCGGGTCGATCGGCGGATTCGTCACTTGCGCGAACAATTGCTTGAAGTAGTTATACAGCGGTTTCAGCTTGTTCGACATGACGGCCAGCGGCGAGTCATTGCCCATCGAGCCCGTCGCCTCTTCGCCGGCCAGTGCCATCGGCGCCATGAGGAATTTCAAGTCTTCCTGCGTGTAGCCGAACGCCTGCTGGCGGTCGAGCAACGATGGCTGGGCTTTTTCGCCCTGTGCGCGGTCTTGCTTGGCTTGTCCTTCGGCCAGCTTGATCTCGTCGAGCTTGATGCGCACCGAGTTGATCCACGCCTTGTACGGCTTGGCGTTGGCGTAAGTGTTTTTCAGTTCCTGGTCGTCGATGATGCGGCCCGCTTCCAGGTCGATCAGGAACATTTTACCGGGCTGCAAGCGCCATTTCTGGATGATTTTCGATTCCGGGATCGGCAGCACGCCCGATTCCGACGCCATCACCACCAGGTCATCGTCCGTGACGATGTAGCGTGCCGGACGCAAGCCGTTGCGGTCCAGGGTGCCGCCGATGTGGCGGCCGTCCGTGAATGCCATGGCGGCGGGGCCGTCCCACGGTTCCATCATGGCCGCGTGGTATTCATAGAAGGCGCGGCGGTTGTCGTCCATCGTCGTGTGGTTTTCCCACGCTTCCGGAATCATCATCATCATCGCCTGGGCGATCGGGTAGCCGGCCATCAGCAGCAGTTCCAGCGCATTGTCGAAGCACGCCGTGTCGGACTGGCCTTCATAGATCAGCGGGAACAGTTTCTGCAGGTCGTCGCCCAGCACGGCCGACTTCATCACGCCTTCGCGCGCGCGCATCCAGTTGAAGTTGCCTTTCACCGTGTTGATCTCGCCGTTATGGGCGATCAGGCGGTAGGGATGGGCCAGCGGCCATTCCGGGAAGGTATTCGTCGAGAAACGCTGGTGCACCAGGGCCAGGGCCGAGATGCAGCGCGCATCCTGCAAGTCCTTGTAGTACACGCCCACCTGGTCGGCCAGCAGCAAGCCTTTGTAGACGATGGTACGGGCCGACATCGACGGCACGAAGAATTCCTTGCCGTGCAACAGCTTCAAGGCCTGGATGGCGTGGCCCGACGATTTGCGGATCACATACAGTTTGCGCTCGAGCGCGTCGGTGACCATGATGTCCGGGCCGCGGCCGATGAAGATCTGGCGGATGACCGGTTCCTTGGCGCGCACGGTGGGCGACATCGGCATGTCCGTATCGATGGGCACGTTGCGCCAGCCCAGCACGACCTGGCCCTCGATGCGCACGGCGCGTTCGATTTCCTGTTCGCAGGCGATGCGCGACGCGTGTTCCTTCGGCAGGAAGACCATACCCACGCCGTATTCGCCAGGCGGCGGCAATTCCACGCCCTGCTTGGCCATTTCTTCGCGGTAGTACTGGTCGGGAATCTGGATCAGGATGCCGGCGCCATCGCCCATCAGCGCATCGGCGCCCACGGCGCCCCGGTGATCGAGGTTTTTCAGAATCAGCAAACCCTGTTCGACGATCGAATGGGTCTTGTTGCCCTTGATATGGGCGACGAAACCGACGCCGCAGGCATCGTGTTCATTGGCTGGGTCGTACAGGCCTTGCGCTTTCATGGGCTTCTCCGCTGCATATGACTATCGAAAAACTAGAGTAGTGCAACGCAACAAAAAACTCAACCAGAAAAATTAGGGTCGGAGTCGAATTAAATTCGATTCCGTCGCTCTAAAAATTTAATAGGGACATAGTCGAAGCCATTTCAATAAAACGTCAGAAAGAAACCATTTTTTGTTTTAAGTGCGAATGCCTTTCAATTGGGGGCGGACTCGGCCACGATTTTGCGGGGACGGCCCCGCTTGGCGGGCAGCACTTGCCGCTGCATTTTCTGCTCCAGCGCCTGCTTGAAAGCGTCGGAACCCAGCGGCCAGCCCTTCAATACAGCCTGTTCCACGGTGTTTACCTGGCTGCTGCCCAGCCCCTGCTCGAACAGGCGCAGATACGCCGCCTCGCGGTCGAACGGCGTATTGCCCAGCGCCCAGTACAGCGCATGGTCGGTGATGACGGGATCAGGCCGCACACCAGCGTGGTGGGCATAGCTGGACCAGCTGTAATCGAGCGCCTGGCCCGCCAACCCCGTTTGCACGGGCACGCATTCCAGGTAACGGCAGCAAGTAAGGAAGAAATTGTCGGGATCGATGACGGAAGTTTTGTAGCGTCCCTGCCACAGCGCCCCTTCACGGCCGTATTTCTGGTTGAAATACGGCACGTAATAGCGCCCCAGCCACTGCATCAGCTGTCCCAGTCCCGTCGCATCGGCTGGCGTCGCCAATAAATGTAGCTGATCTGGCAATAAAACGTAGGCATGGATGGCCACCTTGAACATTTTCGCGCCCGTTTTCAGCCAGGACAGAAATTGGGCATAGTCCGCCACGTCCTGGAACACGCTCTGGCGGTTGCTGCCGCGCTGGATCACGTAATGGGGCAGTGCGGGAATGATGAGGCGGGGCAAACGGGCCATGGCTGATATCATAAAATAAAGGCTAAGGCCTTGATTTTACACACTTGCGAGCGCAGGACACAACTCTGACCCTGTTTTATTTGAAATGCTGGAAAAAGCGATTGACTCTGTCCCTGAATTGTCCTGCAGGAGACTATGCACCTTCGCAGGCGGCAAGTTGGTAGTCCCAACGACCACCATGATCGAGGCAACTATCAATTTTCCACTCCTTGCGCAGCCAGAGAGCGGTACTGGCCAGTGCAACGATCAACAACAGGCCAGATAGGAATCGCCGTTTCATGCTACTGGCCGCCTCTGGCGGTCAGGACAGGTTAAAACTGGCCGACAGGCTGTAGCCCTCGCCATACGCGCTGCGCAGCGGCAAGTCCTGGCCCAGGCCCGTCTTGGCTTTCTTGCGCAGGCGGTACACGAGCATGTCGACGCGGCGGCCCGCATCCGGATCTTCGCCGCCCATGCCGGCCACGATGACGTCGCGCGGCACGGGGCGGGTATTGATGGTCAGCAGGTGCAGGAAGTTGAATTCCTTTTCCGTCAGGGCGATGACGGCGCCCATCAATTCAAGTTGGCGAGCGCTTACTTTCAAGGTCCACTTGCCCGGCTCGGGCACGGGATCTTGCGGGCCGACGCGGCGGTCGAGCGCCTCGATGTGGGCAGCCAGTTCGGGGAATTTGATCGGCTTGGTCAGATAGTGGTCGGCGCCCAGGCGCAAGCCGAGGATGCGGCTGTCGAAGGCGACACGCCCCGTCAGCACCAGCACGCCGATCTGCGGATACAGCTGGCGCATGCGGGGGATGACGTTGAAGCCGTCCTCATCGGGCAAGCCCAGGTCCAGCACGACCACCCCGACATTGCCATGGCTCAACGCCGTCCACATCCCGCCAGCGGAGCTGGTGATATGCACTTCGTGTTCGAGCTCAACGAGAAACTCCGCCATGTCTTCGGCGTAGTCCAGATTGTCTTCGACGATCAGTATTTTCGTCATTGCAACGCCATTCTTCCATTAGTGAGCTACCGTGGGCAAACCATGCCATTCACTTCTGCACCATGATGGACGGCACAATAGGTTTACGTCAAGGAATTATCACGGTTGCCTTCAGCGGAAGCAACTTTTTTCTAGTCTAGCCAGGAAGCGGCAGCCAAATGCGGAAAATAGCCCCGCCTTCGGGCAGATTATGCCCCTGTAAACTCCCGCCATGCACGTCCACCACGGCGCGCGCCATGTACAGGCCCAGGCCCGCACCGGCATGCGTGGCATCGGTTCCACGGAAACCTTTTTCGAACAGCTGCGCCAGTTCTTCTTCCCGCAAACCGGGCCCCGCATCGCGCACGCATAGGGCCACGCCGCCTTCGGGCACCAGCTTGCCAGACAAGGTGATGCTACTGCCCGGCGGGCTGAACTTGACCGCGTTGTCGAGCAGGATTTTCAGGCACAGGGCCATGCCAGGCACGTCGCAGCGCAGCCGGGCCGGCAAGTCTTCATCGAGTTCCAGCTGTACGCGGTGGCTGGCCGGCACGGTGGCGGCCGCCTGCTGCAGCAAGGCCAGCGGCGCGATGCCGTCGGCGGCCCGTTCGCGGCCGATGGCCGCCATGCGTTCGGGTGACAAATAATCGTCGATCATGGCCAACAAACGGTCGACAGCCGTCTGGATTTTCACGTAGCGCTTGCGCGTGGCTTCGTCAGCCTCGTTCGACGTCGAGACGAGGCGCTGGATGGCGCCGTCGATGGTGGCCAGCGGCGTGCGGAATTCATGCGACAGCATCGAGGCGAAACGCTTCTGCTCCTTTTCCCGCTCGGCTTCCTGCGCGTGGGCGACGCTGACGTCGCGCACCGTGCCCACCACGGTGACGCCCCGCCCCGCTGCCGCAGGCACGATGGTCGAGCTGATTTCCAGCGCCAGCGGATGCCCATCGGCATGCGCCAGCTCCACTTCGCGCAGCAAGGTCAAGCGGCTGGTGTCGCCATCGCGCCAGCGCTGCAGCCGGGCCGGCACGTCGGCCGCCAGGCGTGCCGCGTGTTCGCGCAAGGCTGCCTGGTCGTAACCGGTCAGGCGTTGCGCGGCGGGGCTGATGTAGAGTAATTCGAGGGTCGCGGCGTCGAGCAGGAAGGCCGCGTCGCGCCCGTGTTCAGCCAGCAGGCGGAACGTCGCTTCACCGGCCCGCGCGTACAGCAGGGCGCGGCGCAACTGGACGAAACGCAGCGCCATGAGGATGGCGCCGGCAAGCAGCAGGAGGAAAATGGGCAGCATGCGTTATACCTGGCAGAAAGAATTGCCAAGTATAAGCGTGCGCTGCCCTTAATCTTCCAGCGGGGCGAAAATCTGCTGCAAGTCTTCCTGCGTGAGGGCCATCTTTTGCGATTCGCCTTCGGCCAGGATCGATTGCGCCAGCTCCGATTTCTTTTGCTGCAGCAGCTGGATTTTTTCTTCCAGGGTGCCCTTCGCAATCAATTTGTAGACGAACACGGGCTTGTCCTGGCCGATGCGCCAGGCGCGGTCCGTGGCCTGGTTTTCCGCCGCCGGGTTCCACCACGGATCGTAGTGGATGACCGTGTCGGCGGCCGTCAGGTTCAGGCCCACGCCGCCCGCCTTCAGGCTGATCAGGAAGATCGGCACGGCGCCCTGCTGGAAGGCGGCCACTTGCGCACCCCGGTCCTTCGTCTCGCCCGTCAGCAAGGCGTATGGGATGTCGCGCGATTCCAGCTCTTCCTCGATCAATTCCAGCATGCTGGTAAATTGCGAGAACACGAGGATCTTGCGCCCTTCGTCGAGCAAGTCTTCCACCATCTGCATCAGGTCGAGCAGCTTGGCCGAACCGGCCGACTGCTTCTTCGCCGGCAAGGATTTCACCAGGCGGGGATCGCAGCACACTTGCCGCAGTTTCAGCAGCGCTTCGAGAATGACGATCTGGCTGCGCGCCACGCCCTTCTTGTCGATTTCTTCGCGGACCTTTTGATCCATCGCAAGACGCACGGTTTCATACAGGTCGCGCTGCGGTCCCGTCAATTCCACCTTGCGCACCATTTCCGTCTTCGGCGGCAGCTCCTTGGCGACATTGTCCTTCGTGCGGCGCAGCAGGAACGGTTTGATGCGGCGGTTCAGCAGCATGCGGCGCAGCGGGTCGTCCTGGCGCTCGATCGGATGACGGAACTGCGTATTGAAGGTCTTTTCGTCGCCCAGCAAGCCCGGCAGCAAGAAGTGGAATTGCGACCACAGTTCGCCCAAATGATTTTCCAGCGGCGTGCCGGACAAGCACAGGCGGTGGCGCGCGCGCAGCAGGCCCGCGCTTTGCGCCGCCTTGCTGCGCGTATTCTTGATGTAATGCGATTCGTCGAGGATAACCAGGTGGAAATCGTGCTCGCGCAAGGTTTCCTCGTCGCGCGGCAACAGCGCGTAGGTGGTCAGCACCAGGTCGCATTGGTCGATCTGGTCAAATTGCTGGGCGCGGTCCTTGCCTTGCAGCAGCAACACCTTCAGGCTGGGCGCGAACTTGGCCGCCTCGTCCTGCCAGTTGCCCATCAAGCTAGTCGGTGCGATGACGAGGGCCGGATGCGTGAGGCGGCCCGCTTCCTTTTCCACGAGGATATGCGCCAGCGTCTGCACGGTCTTACCTAAGCCCATGTCATCGGCCAGGATGCCCGCCAGGTCGTGGTCGCGCAGGAATTGCATCCACGCCAGGCCGTCGGCCTGGTAATCGCGCAAGGTTGCCTGCAGGCCGGCGGGCGCCGCCACTTTTTGCACGGAACCGAACTGGCTCAGCTTGCGGCCCATGGCACGCAGCTGTTCGCCGCCCGTCCACTGCATGTCCAGGCCCCGCGCCAGCTCTTCCAGGCGCGCCGCATCGAGCGTCGACATGCGCACGGCACGCTTGATCTTGTCGCTGAAATACAGCTCGCCCAGCGTGTTCAAAATCGGACGCACGCGGCCCCACGGCAGGGCGACGCGCGTGCCGTCCGGCAAGGTTGCCAGCATCTGGTCATCGTCCGCATGCGCTTCGATGACTTTCGGATTGAAATCGTTGGGCGCGTTGCGGATCAGCTGCACCAGCACGGGCAGCAGCGGCACGCGCTCGTGGTTGACGACGATGCCCAGCTCCAGCTCGAACCAGGCGTTGCCGCTGTCCGGATCCTGGTCATCGATTTCCGCGTACCAGTCGCCCACGTCGCTCACGTCGTAGCGGTACTTGGCCGTCTTTTCCACGATCCAGCCCTGCTCCAGCAAGGCGTCGATGCCGGACTCGGCAAAACGGAGCCATTCCGCCTGGGAAGGCAGCAGCAAGGCGCCCTTCAAGCCGCTCAAGGGAGCGGAGCCCGGCTTCTTGAATTGCAGCTCGGCCAGGGTGGCCAGTGCGCGCGCTTCATCGACCGTGTTTCTCTGGATAATTTCCGTCACCTCGCCCACTTGCCGCACCACACGCTGCGACGGGTCGAACGAGACTCTTTCGCCATCGTAGTCGTAGGAGAGCACGGCGAAGTCGCTCCAGCGCTGCAGGCTGCCATCGGCCAGCATGGCGCTGTCCAGCAGCAACACCGGTTGCGCCGGCACGTCCTTGCGCAAGCGCTGCGGCAACGGTTGCGGCAGCGGCATCAGATGCTGCAAGCCCTGCGCCAGCAGCAACTGCGACACGCGCACCTTGTCGTTCGCATTCAGCGGCGGCGCCTGCGCCACCAGTGCCTGCAGGTCGGCCAGCGAAATGTCGGAGCCGCCCTGGTTCAGTTCCAGCACGCCGCACGACAGATTGTCGATGTACCACGGCGGATCGGTGGGCAGCATGTAGTCGATCTGGTCGGCGCCATGGTGCTTCGCGCCTTCCGGCGGGTCCACTTGCCAGCCCAGGCGCATGGTCTTGCCTTCGTCGCGCCAGAACAGGCGGGCGGGACGCACGGGACCTTCCTTCAATGGATACACGAGACCATTGCCGACGTCGGCCCAGGAATTGGCCCACAACAATTTATCCTGCTCTGCCAGCATTTTCAGCAGGGCCGCACCCACCTTGCCCTTCGGCTCCGTGGCGCTGCCCGTCTGCGAACTCTGACCGCTGCGCATGGCCACGAAGAAACGCACGAGGTCTTCGTCGGCCGGCGTCAAAAACGTGGGCGGCGCCGACAGCAGGGAAAAGATTTCGCTGATGGGGGACGCCGCCGCCACATCGCCGTTCGGCCGCAGCCGCGCCTTGTACAGGCACAGGGCCACGTGGCGGCCGCCGCTGGTGGGCGCCAGCACGTAGATCAGGCGGTGCTGGTTGAGTTTGGGATCGGGCTCGGCTATCGTCAGCACGGCCTTCGGATGGGCGGCAGCCTCCACCCGCTGCAGCCAGGTGGCGACGGCATACGGCAAAGGCGCTCCCGGCGCGCTGGCCGGGGCAACTGGGGTTTCACTGGTTTCGTCGCGGGTAAAATCCATGGGGCGCATTTTTGTGTAAAGGTCGTATCCAAATCGGCAACAGGCAATATTATCCGCCATACAGGCGTTGCTGGCTTGATTCACACACGCTCTTTGAGCAGTTTTAATGCGCGATGCCTAAAAAATAAGTATTTAATACGACACTTGGGGTCCGCTGACGGCAAAAAAGGCCCGTCATGGGCCTTTTTTCGCCGCCTGTGGAGGGATTATCAGGCCGGCACAGTTTCTTCTTCGGCCACGCTTGCGGCCTCGACTACCGGTGCCGTGCTCGTATCGGCCGGCGTAAAGTTGCGCAAAAACAAGAAGAACTGGCCCATCATCTGCGTCCACAGTTGCAGATTGATATTCAGGTACTCCTTGCTGACGCCGCCGGCGACCAGCACATCCATCTCCAGCACGACGAAATCGCCATGCTGGGCCACGCGGGCGAAACGCTTGCTGCGGTGCCATTCGGCCAGCAAACCGGCCGGCAAGTCGCCGCCCTGCACGCGCAGCGGGCAGCTCAGGGTCAGGTCCGCGTACTGGCCAGGCGCTGCTTCGTTACCCCACAGCACCTGAAAGCCGATGCCATGGCTGGCACTGTGCAGGCGCACGACGCCGTCGTGTTCGATGCTGGTGACGGCGCAGCCGGCCGCCTTGATGGCCTCGGCCGTTTGTTCAGCGTTCAGGGTGGTCAGCAAGCTATTCGTGTTTTCCATCGTCATTCCATTCATTTCAAAAAGTAAAAATTATTGGGGTGCCGGCGCGGGCGCGGCCGGCGTTGATGCCGCTTCGGTTTGACGCGCATCAAAGCGGCCCTGGTACAGCTGGTCGCCGTACTGCTGCGCGATTTGTTCGAGTTTCACCCGGCTTTGCGCGGCGAACGGCTGGCGCGCTTTCATGACGTCCAGCACGTCCAGGCTTTCATACGCTTGCAGGATCTCTTTCCCTGCCGCATACAGCTGGGCATTCTTGCTTTCGCAGCGCGCCAGTGCACTGCGCTGCACCGCCACTTCGCCGTCCAGGCGCGCCCGCTCCGCTTCGATCTGCTTGCCCGTGACGGCCAGCCGTTCGCCGGCCTGGCGGTACTGCGCCAAATTCGCGGTTGCCTCCTGTGCGGCGGCGGCGCTGCGCTGCTGCTCGGCGGCCAGTTTCTCCCGCTGCGCGCGTTCCTGCGCCAGCTGCGACTGGCTGCGCGCCAGCTCCTTTTTCAAGCCATCGCTGGCAGGCGCCGCGGCGGCGGCGAGCGTCGCCTTGGCGGCCGGCGCGCCCTTGGCTTTCAGCGCTTCCAGTTCGCCGCGCGTCTGCTGCAGCTGCGCCGTGACATTGCGCAACTCGGCACGCAAACGCTCTTCCATGCTTTGCCCTTTTTGCGCTTGGGCGGTGCCGGCGGCCAGCAAGCTCAACAGCAATAAAGGCAGGCGCATTTTGTTGGATATCAACATCATGGCTCCTTAAAAACGCGCGTTCAATTCGATTTGCAGGGTGTCGATCGACAGTGCCGAACCGAACACTTCGCGGCTCGACGTCCAGCGGCCGTTCAGCCAGGTATTCTTGTCGAGCGCATACGCGCCACCGAGGTAGTAGCCGCGCGCATTCGTGCCGCCCAGATGGAAGGTGGAATCGTTGTAGGCGTCAGGCAAGGCGTCCGGTTCGATGCGCTTGTAACCAAGCAGCACGTTCCAGTCGCCGCGCGCCGCCGGGCTGGCCTTGCCCAGGGTCGCCTGCAGCATGTAGGCATTGCCGCCGCTCTTGAAATCGGCTTGCGAGACGCCGCCCGTGCCGCCGAAGTTATTCATGATGCCGCCCTTGGCGCGCGCCCACATTTCATTCTTGTCGTAGGCCATGTTGCGCACATAGTCGCCTTCGATGCGCAAGTCCGTGCCGCCCGCGACCTTGCTATCCCAGCGCGCATTCAGGTTGGCCAGGCGGAATTTCGACGCCAGGCCCACGAATTGCGGCTGCGGCGTGTTGGCCGGATCGAGCGGATTCAGGGCGATATTGCGCAGCAACATCAAGCTATTGCCCTTTTGCATGCTCGATGGACGCGACCAGTCCGTGCTGCAGCCATCGGCGCCTGCGTACAAGGCGCACGGCTGCGAATACTCGCCGCTGATGTTGCGGAAGTTGTAGTAGGCCAAGGCGCCACGCAATTGATGGTCGCTATTGATCTTCCACGACGCGCCCACTTGCGCACCGAGCAGCCATTTGTTTTCGCTCGACATTTTTGCCTGGCTGCGGCTAGGCGCATTGTCGGACGAATACTCGAGCGGAATCAGGCCCAGGGTGCCGAACACGGTGACGTCCTTGCTCTCGCCGACCGGCTGCTGCAGCTTGGCGGCGATGCCGTCGAAATTGAGTTCACTGGAAAACAGTTCGTCGCCGGACACGAATGGATTGTCGAAGCGGCCCGCCGTCAGTTTCAGCCAGGAAGCGGGCTGGTAGGACAGCCAGGCCTGGTCCAGCCAGATGTTCTTCTTGCCCAGGCCGCCACCAAGGGTTTGCGTGGTGGACACCGGGCTGTCGTCATTGCCGCTGGCCAGGCGGATGCCCGCTTGCGTGGTGTCGGAAATGTCGGCCAGGATGCCGAGGCGGGCACGGGCGCGCAGCAAGTGCTTGCGGTCTTCGCGCGTGTTGAGCAACGCCGGCAGGGCCAGGTTGGTGTTCGAATTGACGTCGTAGCCGCTGCCGCTGTTGAGCGAGCGCCAGTCGATCTCGATATTGCTGTTGGCCATGTCGTAATAGCGCGATTCGTAGCGCGCGCGCACGTCGCCTTCCACGCGGATGCGCTTGGTCCAGGCCGGCGTTTCATTCGGCGCCGCCCAGCCGCCCGCTTTTGCTTCGGCCATGACCTGGCCCTTGATCTCGTCGCGGATCTGCTCGCGCACGGTTTGCGAAATATACGGCACGCGCACGTCGCCCGGCTGCACTTGCGCCAGGGCGGCCGGCGCAGCGGCCGGACGGGCTTGCGCCGCGGCCAGCGCTTCGCTCTGCGCCTGCGCCAGCAAGGCTTCGCCGGCATCCTTGTTCAGGGCGCCGCTCTGGATCAGGCCGCGGATCAGCTTGACCATGGTGCTGTCGGCCGGTGCCTGCGCTTGTACTGCGCCCGCCGCCACGCTCAGGGCCAGGGCTGCCAGCGCCAGTGGAAGACGGCGCGCACGCTGTGGGGGAGAAAATAAGGAATTCATTGCTTCTTTCGGGAAAAATTAAAATGAATGTCGTAAAGAACGCCTGACAAAACCGTCGCGAGCGGCAGTGAGTTGTGGCTGAGAAGCGCAGCTGTGCGCATGCACAGTGAGCATCGCAGGCCGCAAATCACAACGCGCAGCAGGTTTGGTCGGGTGTTCACGGTCGGCGGCCCTTGATCGATACCCGGGCCGGGAAACGCAGGGACGCCGGCGGCCGCTCATCGGCGCGGAAGTCGCGCACCATGGCCAGCACCTGCTCATCCGTCTGCGCATTGCCCGTGCCTTGCACCAGCTGCACTTTCGTCGTCCTGCCTTCCGTATCGAGCCACAGGTCGACGCGGATATCGCTGAACGCCAGCTGGCGCGTGCGCGGGTCACGGGCGAACGCCAGCTGCAGCGCGTTGGCCACATAGCGGCCATACGATCCCGCGCCGAGGCCGCCGCCACCGCCGCCGCCCGTCATGCCGCCGCCGCGCCCGGCCTGAATGCCGAACGCGTCGCTGCCGGCCTGCGCCGCGCCGTCGATGGTGACGGGGTCGCCCTTGTCCGGCGACGGGCTTTCCGGCGCGTCATCCATGGGCTTGTCGGCAGGCGTCGGTTCCGGCTCGGACACTTCCGGCACCACCTTGTCCGGTGTCGGTTCCGGCAATTTTTCCGGTTCCGGCGGCGGCGGTGGCGGCGGTGGCAGCATCAGCATCGGCGGCGCCGCCACTTCGCGCTTGGTGGCCGCCGTGTCCGACAGCAAATACCAGACCAGCACGGCCAGCGCAGCGGCCAGCAGCGCGCCGCCGGCCACGCCGCCCCAGCGGCGCCACCACTGCGCCGCGCCCGACGATTCCGAGCCGGCCATCTTCATCATGTCGTCACGCTTCACCTTGCGCTCCTCATGCCGGCTTGCCGGTCACCAGGCCCACCTGGTTCAGGTCGATACGGCGCAGCAGGTCCAGCACTTCGACCACTTTCGCGTATTGCACGGCGGCGTCGCCGCGCACGATCACGGGGAAGTCGGGCGTCAGCGCCTTTTCCGTGCGCAGCCGCTCTTCCAGCTCGGGCAAGGTGACGGGATAGGCGTCGAGGAAGACCTGGCCCGCGTTGTCGATGGTGATGGCCTTGGTCTTCGGCTTTTCCAGCGCCATGGCCGAGCTGGCCTTGGGCAGGTCGACCTTGATGCCGGGGATGCTGGCGTTGCTAGTCAAAATGAAGATCACCAGCACCACCAGCAGCACGTCGACGAAGGGCGTGATGTTGATGCCGCCGCTACGCTTGCGGGGGGTAAACTTGGCGGAGGTGGCCATGGTTATGCGCCCCTCACGCCTGATGCAGCGCGGGACGCATCTGGCGTCCGTCGCCCTGCTCTTCCGCCAGACGCGTGGCGAATTCATCGACGAAGACGGCCATATCGGCAACGATGGCGTCCGAACGCGAGGACAGCCAGTTGTAGCCGAACAGCGCGGGAATCGCCACGCCCAGGCCGGCAGCCGTACACAGCAGCGCTGCCGCCATGCCCGGGGCCACCGAGTTGATGTCCACGGCGCCGGCCATGGCCGCCACGACGAACACCAGCATGATGCCGATCACGGTGCCGAACAGGCCGACGTACGGCGCGCCTTCGATGGTGGTCGAGAGCCAGATCATGCGCTTGGACATGCGCTCGCTTTCGCGCACCATCACGCCATCCATGGCGGCGCGGATGGCGCCGATGGTCGCGTTCGAGACGGCGTTCAAGTCGTAGCCGCGGTCGTGGCGGCGGCGCATCTCGTCGATGGCCACGTCATACAGACGCCACAGCGAGGAATCCGTTTTCACGGAAGCGCTCAGCTTGCCGTTGCGTGCCAGGTGATCGAGCGGCGCGCCGGCCGCTTCGTGGAACGACTGCATGAACTGGGCATTGGCGCGCGAGATGGCGCCATAGCTGCGGCCCTTGCCGATCATAATGATCCACGACAAGACCATCATCAGGCCCAGCACGCCGACGACGATCCACGCGTCGAGCGGCATGGCGGCGATGATGAAGCCGAAATGGCTTTTGCCGGCCTGCTGTTCATCGGCGCCAAACACGGCCAGGCGCGATTCGGAGCCTTGCGAGACGGCGTCGGCCAGCAGCAGGGCGTCGGGACGGGCCGTGCGCGACAGGCGCAGCTCGTCGATGGCGCCCGTGAAGTTGGCCAGGGCGGCGGCGCCGGCGGCGACCGGCGGCGCATCGGCGCCCACCGAGGCGGCCGTGCTGAATGCCGGCAGGGCGGTGGCCAGCGAGACGGCCGGACGGCCGCCCACGTACAGGGCCACATTGTTCTTGTCGGCCTTGACGGCCAGGTGCGACCATTGCGCGGCCTGGATAGGCTGGCCCGGCTTGCTGCGCTGACCGTTGACCTGCACGAAAGGCACGCCCTGGTCCACGCCGATCAGCAATTCATTGGCGCCGTCGCGGCGCGCATACAGCACTTGCTGGGCACCCAGGCTGTCCGGACGCACCCAGGCGGAAAAGGTGAACGGCGCGCCGGCGGCCAGCGCCAGCGATGGCGAGGCGGGCAGCATCAATGGCGTGGTGCCCAGGCGGGCGCCGGCGCCGATGACGGAACCGTCGAGCGCCGGCACGGCCGTCTGGGCATGGTTGCCGTAGGCGGTGCTGTCGCGCGAGGGCACGCCCGGTTCGCTGAAGTGGTACACGAGGCTGTAGTCGGGGTCAAACGTACGCTGGCCGTTGCCGGAGGCGGGCGCCTTCGGATTGCCGTAGTACATCCACAGCTGCTGCGGCGTACCGGCCGTCAGGGCCGGCACGTCGACCCAGATCAGGGCGATGCCCAGCAGCGGATTGAATTGCTCGATCTGGTGGTTCAGCACCGTTTTATCGTCGCCCGCCACGAAGCGCAGGTCGGCGCCGTTGTCGCTGACGCCTTCGAAGTTGAAGTTACCCGAATGCAAGCGCAGCAGCACGGGGATGCGGCCGGGATCGCCGCCCACGGCGCCCGCCTTCGGGCCGGCGTCGACGGTGACGGGTTTGCGGTAAGCCCAGTCGGGCTGCCACCAGGCATGCGCCAGGCCGGGAACGAGCGTGCCCAGGATCGTGAGCAGAAAAAGAAAACGTTGCATGACAGTGATTCTCCGAAGAAAAGTCTAAAAAAGTGCAGTGCTGTTGAGCTGGCCCGTCAGTAGCTGGCCGACAGGTTGAAATTGATGCGGCGCACGTGTTTGTGCGTGCGCGGGCCATCGCGCAGCGGATACGAAAAATCGATGCGGCCATTCAGGTAGCGCAGGAACTGGAAGCTGCTGCCCACGCCCACGGAGGCCAGGCCGAACAGGTCTTTCTGCTCGATCATCGGATCGCGCAGGCGCAGGCGCGCGCCATCGGCAAAGGCGAACAGGCGCCAGTTTTCCAGGCGGCTGAAATACGTCAGCTGGGGCGTGCGCCATTCGACCGTGCCGGACACGCCGTAATCGCCCGTCGCTTCGGCCGACAGGTAGCCGCGCACGGAATTGGCGCCGCCGGCGGCCATCTGTTCGCCCGACACGAGCGCCGCATCGGCCAGCTGGCCCGCCAGCTTGCCGTACAGCTGCGCGCCGCTGCCCAGGGTATAGGTGGCGTTGGCGTCGCCCTTCAGGACGAGGAAGCTGGGTGTAGCCTTGTAGCGCTTGTTGTCGTAGGTAGCGCTGTCGCTGCCGTAGCCGAACGCGGCGCGCGTGCCGGCCACCAGCGACAGGCCCAGGCCATACGTTGCCGCCTCCGTCTGCGCAAAGCCGTTATACGACACGCTCAGGGGCACGTACTTGAGCGGAATATTGCTGCCCGTGCCATTGAGCTTGAGCGCTTCCTGGTTATCCTTGAAATCGATGCCGGCAGAAAAACTGTGCCACCAGATGCCGCTGTTGGGCACCGTGTAGTTGACTTTCATGCCCAGCGCATGGCCCTTGCCCAGCACGCTGGTACCGCCCGTGCTGGCCACATTGCTGTTCGACTGGTAGCCGGTCGCTTCCACGCTCCAGCCCTGCGTGCCGATCGGCGCCACGTACGAGGCGGACCACACCTTGGTCTGGTTCAGGTCGCCCGGCGTGCCGAAAAAGCTGATGGTGGCGCTATGCCCGAGCTGCCACAGATTGTCGTGGCCGACCGACATGCTGGTACGCAATTTCTTCGTATCGGCGCTGTAATCGTTGTTCAAGCCCACGCTGGCGCGCCACGGGCTGCTGTCGTCCACTTTCAGGTCCACGTCCATGGTGCCGGGCAGGCTGCCCTGCTTGACCAGCGGCATCACCTGGCGCTTGGGACCGCGGTTCAGGGCCGTCAGTTCCACTTGCGCCTGCGTAAAGTCGGGCACCGTGCCTTCCGTCAGGGCCGGCACTTGCTGGCGCACGTCGAGCGGCGAGTTGTATTGCGCGCCGACCACGCGCAAGCGTCCCACCTTCGTTTCGCTCACCTGCAGCACCACCACGCCCTGCTCCACCTGCTGCTCCGGCAAGTCCACGTAGACGGACTGGTAGCCCCG
Organism: Janthinobacterium sp. BJB304; assembly: GCF_002735765.1. Classification (NCBI taxonomy): domain Bacteria; kingdom Pseudomonadati; phylum Pseudomonadota; class Betaproteobacteria; order Burkholderiales; family Oxalobacteraceae; genus Janthinobacterium; species Janthinobacterium sp. BJB304. Next base: position 41,365 of record NZ_PDZN01000023.1, on the reverse strand, counting down.
GGCTTGATATGCAGCAACGAGGGCGTCACGCGCCCCTTCCACGTCCTTCAAAGTGCGGCCCGGCCCCAGGAAGGGCGTGACCGCCTCTTCGATGGCGCGGGCGTCGAGCACGGTATTGCCGCGCACCAGGTATTCCTCGATCGTCACTTGCCGTTCCGGCGCGGCCACGGGGGCCGCCGCCGGCACCGCATCCTGCGCGCGCGCCATGCCGGGCAGCGCCAGCATGGCCAGGCACAGCATCGTCAAGGCGGTTGCAGGCGCCGCTGGCGGCACGCCCCTGCCCTTGGTTGTCATTTCACGCATCTTCCATTCACCTTAAAATCAAACGGTTGCCCTGTATTGCGGCGCTGGGCCGGCGTTTTTTTGTTGCTGATGTTCATCTACTGATGCCTAGACAGCCGCCGCGCGCGACGACTGCCGAATGTCATCAAATGTTCATAAAACTCACGGTTGCAGTCCGCGCCGCTCGTTCGGCGTGAGCGCCTGCAGCTGCGGCGCCGTCAACGGTCCCGCGCCCAGCACCTGCACCACGCCGGCCGGCTGGTAGCTGGACGCGTGCGGCTCGCCGCCCTGCTGCTTGCCGGTGCCGCCCTCATCCGCCTGCTCGTTGCCAAAACCCAACACTTTCACGGTGAACAACGATGGCTGCGCCTGGCGCGTGGCGGCCCGTTCGCGCTGCAGCACGTCCTGCGCCGCCGTCACGGCCTGTGTCGCGGCCGCGCTGGCATTGCTCAGTGCTCCCACGTTCACCGATGCGACGGTTGGCACGCCCGTGGACTTGCCCTGCACCTGGATGTTTTCCGCATTCACCACCTGCAGGGCGGCCAGATTGACGTTGCCCGAGACGCGGATGCCCGCCTCGCCCGCATCGATGCTGCCCAGCGGGGCGATCAGGTCGATGTCGCCGGGCGGCACCTCCGGGATCGGATTCAGCGTGGCGATGCCGGCGCCCGTCGTCGGCGTGCTCGGCGACAGGCTGACGAGGCCGATGCTGTCGTACGCGCGGCGCTGCGGCGTGTAGACGACGGTGGACTTGGTGCCGCGGCCCGCGTTGATGTCGCCCGTGGCCGACCAGGCCAGGATGTTGCCGCCGAAGGTAGTAAAGATGCGGCTCTGGCCCAGCAGGATGCTGTCTTTCGCATACATCTGGATGTCGCCCTGTCCCTGCGTCAGCACGCCCGAGCCTTCGCCCGGCGCATAGCCGCCGTCGACGCCGATCAGCGCGCGGCCGCCCGGCACCGTGATGCCGATGTCGCCGCCGAAATCCGTGTGGATGCCGGCATCATTGACGGTCACGTAAGGCACGTTGTAGTCGGGACGGCCCGCCTCGGCCCATTCCTGCGGGCTCAGGTAGCGCACGCCCGCGACGGGACGCTTGGTGAACACGCCGCCGTATCCGCTGACGGTGTACAGCGCGCTGCTGAACATCGTCAGATCGCCCTTGTACTCGATCTTCTTGCCCGCCTTGTCCTGCGCCGGGAAGAGGGTAGCGATGGCTTCGCGGCCGCGCAGATAGCTGCCGCGGCGCGCGCCGTCCGCATCGTTGTACTCGCGTCCGGCCGCCTTCAGCTCGGCAAAGTAGACATTGCTCAGGTACACCTGCTGCTGTTCCTTCGGCAAGGCGGCAAAGAAGCTGCGCGCATCGGTGGCCGGGTCGTAGCGGATGCCCAGGCCGCTGTCGCCGCCAAAACGCGTCGTCAGCCAGTTCACCAGGTGCAGCTGGCTGACCTGCGCGTATTCGCGCGCCAAGTCGCGCCGCACGCCGCCCGTTTGCTGGCCGGCTTTCTCCAGCTCGGCCTGCTTCGTGCCGAGGAAGGCGGCAGCGCCCGCCTCGTCGCCGCTGTAGGCGAACTGGCCGCGCAGCCAGTCGGCCAGGGTCAGCTTGCCGCCGTAGACGTACACGGCGCTGCCGGCCTGGTCGGCCAGCGGCTTGCTTGGATCGGCCAGCTTGGCCGGGTCCAGGTAGCGCGCCGCGAAGGCCGCATAGTCGGGACCGTTGCGGCCCACGCCGGCGGCCACGCTGATACCGGCGCCATCGCCGCGCTTGTCCTGGCCGACATTGACGATGGAGCCGAGGCTGCGCAATTCCGCCTTGTCGGCCATGTACAGGTCGCGCCCGGCGCTCACATTGAGCTGGCCCGGCCCCGCCACATAGAAGGTGCTGTAGCGGATATCGCGCCCGGCGCTGACGACGGAAACGTCATCGGCATGACGGTGCACGAACAGATTGCCGCGCGCCGACGAGCTGCCGAAGACGACCGGCTTTTCCGGCAGCTCGGGACTGTTGGCAAAGGGCTGGCCGGTCCATCCCGCCGCGCCGTCCGGCACGCTCTCGACCGTTCCCAGCGGCGTGCCGGAGTTGACGATGTCGCGTCCTGCGCGCACGGCCACGGCGCCGCCGCCCTCGTACCACAGGCCCAGGGCGCCGCTGACGCCCTTCAGGTTGCCCCGGTACACGATACCGCCCGTGCGCAGGCCGACGATGTCGCCGTTGTTGGCATAGAAGTGCGCAGGCAACTGGCCTGCCGGCACATAGTCGGAGACCGTCGGCGGGGTCATGCTGAACAGCGGATACACTTGCTGATTGGCATCGCTGGCGCCATTCGACGTCGTACCAAACCATTTCAATGCCCCCGGCGCCAGCGCATCGGCGCTGACGTTATGCAGCGGCAGCAGGCCGAACCAGACCTTGTCCAGTGCGCCGACGAAGCCCGGATTGAACGGATTCGGCAGCATGCGCGGGTCGGCGCCCGATGGCGTGATCGGATAACCGGCCGCATGGATGGAGTCGGCGGCCAGCATTTCCAGCTGGCCCGTGCCCGTCCTGACAAATTGCGGCGCCACCGGCGACGGCGCCAGGATCACGCCGTTTTGCGGCATGTCCACCTTGCCGCCATCACCACCCAGCCTGCCCAGGCTGGCATTGCCGTAGTACAAGCTGCCGCTGGCGGCCACGGCGCGCAGCACGGACGGCATGACGAAGCGCCCGTCCGTCGGCGCGTGGTTGTCGCCGGGCGTCGCATTGATCCAGGACGAGGTGGGCGTCAGGTTGCCGCCCGCGCTGAACAGGTCGATGGCCGTGGCCGGCGTCCACAGCGAGAACCAGCTCCAGCCTTCGCCGGTGCGCTCCACGCCCTGGTAGCTGAACGGCGAGCCATAGCCCAGTTGCTTCACGCGGCCCGCATCGGCCACGCCGCCCAGCACCACGTCGCCGCGCGCATCGATGCGCACGCCGCTGTCGCCCGGCACCAGAATCGGCCCGCCGCTGGCGATCGCCGTGCCCGCCGTGTAGGTTTCGTACGGACGCGATTCCGTCGGATCGGCGCGGTCGAAGCGCAATTCGATGCCGCCCACGGCGCCCGCCTCCAGGCGCAGCGCGCCGCGCAGGTTAGTGAGCGTGCTGTTCAGGCCAGGGATCTGGCGTTCGAAACGCGTATTCGGATTCGGCCGGTCGCTATTGCTGTCGAAACTGCGCACCTCGGCCACTGGGTTCAGCCCGCCGCCGATGCGGATATCGAGGTCGCCGCCGCCCGTCAGCAGCAGCTTGCCGTCCGGCGTCACCCTGCCCGTGCTGCCCACGGCCACGTTCAGGCCCTGGCTGCGCGGCGCGAACTCGCCGCCCGGATCGGCGCGCGAGGCCAGCATGCCGGCGTCGCCGCCCGCCTGCAGCAGCAGATTGCCGCCGCCCAGGGTGCCGATGCCCGTAAAGCCCGACAGCCCCGGCAAGCCCGAGAACAGGTCGACGCCTTCGGGACGCGCGACATAGGTGCCGAAATTGATCCACCATGCCGTCGGCACGCCGCCCCCCGTGCTGCCGCTGCCCTGGCGCCACAGCCAGGTGCCGATGTCGCTGGTGTCCTGCTGCGCGCGCAGCCAGCCGATGGCATCCTCGCGGCGTTGCGTGGAGCTGCCCAGCGTATCGCCCTTGACGTCGCCCTGGGCGCGCAGCAGCAGGTTACCGCCATGCTCGGGATACCAGGCGCGGTACAGGCTCTGGCTGCCGCCATCGACAAACGGCGTAAAGTCCGTGCCCAGCGCACCGAGCAGGTGGCCCTTGGCGTTCAGGCCGCGCGGCAGGTTGAACAGATCCTTGCCATTGACCAGCGGCGAGGCCGACTGCGTGCCCGCCGTGTAGACGCCATACAGCGAACGCATGTCGAAGTCGCCCGCGGCGAGCAAATCGAGGTCGCCCGTGCCCGTGCGCAGCACGCTGAACAGGGGCTGGCGCGCCGGCTCCACGCTGGTCACCTTCTCAGGCGGCGTGCCGTCGGCCACCTTGACCACCAGATAGCCATAGTTTTCCAGCATGTTTGCCTCGTCGCCAAACCAGCTGATGTCAACCTCGCCTTCGGGATATCCTTCGAGGAGAGCCGCTTCGCTGAAGATATATTTGGCCGGCGAACCCGTGCCCGGCACGATGGAAGTCACCGCGTCCAGGCCGTAATGCGTATCGGCCAGCATCAGATGGGCGTCCTGCGCATGCGGTTTCAACGCGCGCGTGTCGGCCGCCGCCGTATCGGCGCCGCCCACCAGGCGCAGCGACCACGCTTGCGAACCCTGGGCCAGCATGGGCGCCAGCGCCAGGTTGCGGCCCTGGCTTCCGCTGCCATCCGCGCTGCGCAGCGACACCATGGTGACGTCGCCCGGCAGCCTGACCACGGTGCCGGCGGGCAGCACGCTGCCCTTGTCCAGCGCCAGCGCCGAGGCCAGCACCACGCCATTGACGGCATTCGTGCCATCGGCCACGTCCCACGGCCGGCCTTCCGGGAAAGGCAGGGCCACGTTCGCCGGCCACACCATGGCCGCCACCTGGGCCGCGCCAGGCAGGCGCAGGCCGGCATCGAGCTGCATGCCGCTCGATAAGGTCAGCGCCTTCGGCAAGACGGTGCCGGCCGCGTACAGCACGCTGCCGTCGGCATTGCGCACGGCGCCGCCCAGCACGCTGCCTGCAGGCAAGTTCAGCTCCGCCGTCAAGGTGGCGCGCGCCGCCAGCAAGGTACCGCTGCGCAACTCCATGGCTTTCATCGGCACGGCGAAATTGACGCTCGTGCCCGATTTGAAATAGGTGTTTTCGGCCAGGGTCACCAGGCCCGCTTGTGGCACGACGACCTCGCCGCCCCACGGCAGCCGGCCTTTCACCAGTTGCCAGCCCTTGTCATCGATCGTGACGGGCAGGACGCTGGTATCGAAACCATCGGTGATGCTGCCAAAGACGCTGAGCTTGCCGCCGGCGCGCAGCACCAGCGCACCGGCCTCGCCCGAGCCGTACACGCCGCTCAGGCGCGCCAGCGGATTGACGCCGTCATAGCGGTGGCCGGACAGGTCGATGTCGCCATCGATATGCAGGTCGCCGCCCGGCGTGGCGCTGACGATCTCGACGCCGGGGCGCAAATGGAAAGCGTTGGCATCGCCGCGCAAGCCGCGCAGCTTGTTGTTCATCAAGTTGCCGTTCGCCAGCGCATTGGCCATGAAGGCCTGGCTGTCCCCGTGCTTCTCGTTCAGGTAAGCCTGGTTGATGCTCTGGTAGCTGCGGCCGTCCGCATCCTTGCCCGTGCCCGCTGGCGCATCCTTGTATTGCCAGAAGGCATTGACGTTGATCGTGCGCGCGCCGGCGATGTTCAGCGCGCCAGCCGCGTCGATGTCGATGTCGCCGCCCGTGGCGCCGCCCAGGCGGCGCGCGTTCAGGTCGATGCTGCCGTAGTTGCCGCCCTTGTCTCCGCTGCGCAGGTCGAAACGCGCGCCGTTTTCCAGGGTCAGGCGGCCGCCAGGCGACGCCAGTTCGATCACGGCGCGGTTCGGCGCCTCGATCACCTGGCCGTAGCTGTCCGTGCGCAGCACCGTGCCGTGCGCATCGAGCACGGCGCCGGATTGGATGGTGACGCCATCGCGGCCGGCCAGGCGGATGCTGCCCACCTGTTCGCCGCTGGCGTCGATGCGGCCATTCACCGTCAGGCTGCCGCCATCGACGGAGACGCTCACTTCGCGCGCCTTGAGCTCGTCGCCGATGGCCAGATTGCCCTGTTTGAGCTGGAAGCTGCGGCTGCCGAATACCTTGCCCGTGTTCAGGCGCTGGTTCAGGCCGACGAAGTCGCCGACATGCTGGGCGCGCAGTTCCAGGCCGCCCGCCGCGTAGGCCACCTGAGTGCCGCCCGCGTCATAGCTGCCGCTGGCGCCGCCCAGCAGGCTGCCGCGCAAGTCGGCCGTGCCGGCCGCCTCGCCCGCAGCGATCACGCTGAGCTTGCCGGCGCGGTTGTTCACGGCCGACACGTCGATCACGGAAGCGGCCGCCTGACGCACGTCGCCCTCGCGGCTGTCGAGGATCACGTCGCCGCCCCAGCTGTACTTGCTGGTGTCGTAGAAATCGATCTTGCGGCCCGCCAGGTCCAGCTTGGCCTTGTCACCCAGCAATACATCGCGCTCGGCCGACAGGGTCAATTTTCCGCTCGGCAAGATCACCGCCGTATCCACGCTGACGCTGTTACCGCTGAGGGCCACTTCGGCGCCCAGGGCACCGGCCAGCGCCGCATTCGTCGGCGTGGCGGCGGCGGCACCGGCCGGTGCGCTCACCTTGACGGCGCCGCCCGCCGTGATGCGGTTGACGGAGCCGGCCGCGCCCGTCAACAGCGGCGTGTTGATCAGCAAATCGCCGCCGCTGTAGCGGTAGCCATTGGTGGCCGTATCCCACGCGCTCTGCGACTGGTAGACGGACAGGCTGCCCTTGTTGTTGGCCGTCAGCTGTTCGCTGGCATTGAGCGCCACCTGGCCAAAGCCCAGCACCAGACGGTCCAGCTTGTGGATAGTGTCGGGACGGCTGTCCGGCGTGAAGCCGAACTCGATGCGCCTGGCGTCGACCTGCAGGCGGCCGCTGCCCGTGCCGGGGCCATTGGCGACGACGGCGCCAGGCGCATTCGTCGCGCCCTGCCACACGAGGGTGTCCGTATAGATGCGCGCCAGCGCGTCCGTGCCGCCATAGCCGTAGATGGCCGGCGTGTTGAGCACCAGGCGCGACAGCGACGACTTGCCCGTGGCCGCATCGATGGTCGACAGCTGCGACGAATCATAGAAGTTGAAGGAATTGCGCGCCGTCAAACCCAGGTTTTCCAGCGCCGGTGCGCCCGTGCTGGTGTCGCCGCGCAGCAGGCGGTCGAGCACGCCCTGGTTCAGCGCCAGGCCGTCCGGCAGGGCGCCGCGCGCGCTGGCGTCGGCCAGCGACGCCTCGCTGCCGACATTGATGGCCCCCATCGCCAGCACCAGGTTGCGCGTGCCGTAGCGCACGTTGTCGCGCAGGGTAAATGCGCGCTCCGTCACGGCGGCGATGGTGCCCTCGGAATACAGCGAGGTGCTGCCGCCGCAGGCGCCGCCCGCCTTCGCACACGCGCCGATATCGATGATGCCGGGGCCATACGATTCGGACGACGGCGGCGCGGCCGGCAGCATGTCCAGCCAGCCGTTCGAGACGGCCAGCACGCTGCCCATCGGCTCGTACACATAGCCGTCGCGCGAATCCCAGGCGGCCTTGCCGCGGCCCAGCGTATTGATGCCGGAGCCTTGCTCCAGGATGATGCCGTCGTCTTTTCTCGCCGTCACCAGAAACACTTCGGCCGCCTTCAGCACGGCGCCGTCGCGCAGCACGATGCCGCCCGCCGATTCCTTGATGGCGGCAATATTGGCGCGCTGGTTGCTGCCCGTGCCAAAGTCGCTGTAGGTCACGCGCGGCAAGCCGCCGATGCCCACGCGCTGGGCGCCGAAGGCATTGATCTGCGATGCATGCACGGAGACACCATTGAAATCGGCCAGCGGCGCCGTGCCGTCGGCCAGCACCTCGTAGCGCGTCGACGCATGGTTGCCCGTGCCCAGCAGCAGGGAGCCGCCGAAGCCGCCCTCGGCCGGCGCATACAGGGCGCTGCCATCCATCATCAACGGCGTATGGTTGTCCTTGACGCTGTGCACGGACGGGGCGATCAGCTGCACGCGCACGCCCTTGGCATCGCGCTCCAGCGCGGCGCGCGGCACGCCGTCGCGCGTGGCCTGCGCCACGGCGAAGGCGGCATAGCCCGTCTCGTTGTATTGGGAATAGGTGCGCAGCACGTCGGCCGGCGTGAGGATGGCCTGGCGCGCCACCACGTCGCGGATCGCCGTGCCGGCCACGCCCGTCTGCGCCGCCGTCGCATACGAGCCATTGCGCATGGCCACCGTGCCGCCCGCCTCGACGGCGCCGGCCAGGCCATTCAATTCCACGCGGAACGCACCAGGCAGCAGGGCGAAATTCGACGGCAGCAGGGTGTAGGTGCCGGCTGCCAGGCCGGGCACGCCCGCGCCGATAGTGATCTGACGTCCCACGGCGGGCTTGCCCGCGCCTTGCTCGGCCGTCAAAGGCGCCACGTCCGGCTGCACGCCGGGAAGGATGGCGTACACGGGGTTGGTGTTCAGGCCGGGCAAGGTGAAACCGCCGTTCGGCTTCATCTGTACCAGCGGATTGAGGCGCGCATCGGTGGAACCGCCGCGTCCGGCCAGGAAGGCCGCGCCCGTCAAGGTGCCGCCGCCCGACATGTCGAGCACGGCGCCTTGTTGCACGTCGATGGCGGCGCCCGTCAAGGCGATCTCCGGGCCGTTGCCCACGCCCTTGAACACGACATCGTTGCCGTCATACAGGTAGCTCAAGCCATCGAGCGTGCCGCCGTAGGGCATCGTCAAGCCTTTCGCGCTGACCGAGGTCAGGCTGCCAGGCAACAGGTTGACGCGGCCCGTATTGGCTTCAAAGCCTTCGGCGCCCAGGTTGATCTGGCCCAGCGGCGCGCGCAGCACGCCATGCTGGTTGATGGTGGGCGCAACCAGGCTCAGGGTGCCGAACACGGAGAACGGCTGGTTCGGCGTGGCGCCGCCGCCGCTGCGTCCGATATTGAGCGTGCGCAGCGGATCGAGCGTGACGCGGATATTGCCATACTCGTCGATGCCGCTCTGCTGCCCCACCGTGACCATGCCGCTGTCGCCCGTGGCCGGGTAGATCTGCGCGGCCACCAGGGTGGCATTGCCGGGCTGGTACAGGGCGGCGCTGTTCGACAGGCGCATGTCGCCGCGGCTGCTCAGGGTAAGCTGCTCGAAGGCGTCGCGTTCGACCACCAGGTCGGCGCCGCTGCTCTGCGCGATGGTGCCGCGCGTGCCCATGTTGACCTCGCCCGCGATATCGAGCATGCCCGCATCGATCTGCAGCAGGGAATCCTCGGCCACCAGCGGCACGCCCAGCATGCCGCGTCCCTTGCCCAGGTTCTTCGAGCCTTTCACGGCATTGGGCACGATGTAGTCGTCCTTCTGCGCACGCACGGCCGTCCCCAGGCGCACGTACGGCGCCGCCAGGCGCACCTGGCTGGCGAGGCTGCCCGCCTTGTCCTCGCCATCGGGCAAAGGCTGCTGCGCCAGCCCCAGCGAACTGGCGCTCAGGCGCAGGCTCTGGCCCAGCGACAGATTGACGTCGCCGTCAAAGCTGAGCATGCCGTTCACGTGCAGGGCCAGGTTGTCGAAACCGCCCGCCTGCACGCGGTCGGCGCCCAGGCGCGCGCTGCCGTAGCGCAGCGCCGCATCCTGCTGGCCGGCGCGCAAGTCGTCGGGCAAGGCGCTCTCGCCCTGCACCTGCGCCAGCTGCATTTCGCGCGGCACGCGCACCGCGTTGTCCACGTTGTCGCCTTGCAAGTTGTAGCGGTTGACCTTGCCATAATTGGGCGTGTCCAGCGCCAGCGCCAGGGTGCCGCCGGCCGCCCCGGCGCCGCCGGCCGCCGCGCGCAGGGTGCCGTCGGCGAAGATGCCGTTATACGAACTGAGCGAGATCAAACCGCCGTTGCCGGCCACGTTGACGGTGCCCTGCTGCGGCAAGTCCAGCGTGGCGTGCGCGCCGCTGGCGTCGAGTAGCGCGCCCGGACGCACGACGACAAAGGCATCGGCCGCGTCGACGCTGGCCGCATCGGCCTTGTAGCGGGCGCCGATTTCGATGCTGCCGCCCTGGTCGGCACGGCCATAGCGCCCGCCGCGCATGTCGGTGGCGACCGTGGCGCGGCCGGCCACGTCGAGCACGGCCTTGTCGCCGAGCCAGATCGAGGTGGCTTGTCCCTTGCCGTTCGGCACATCCACCTCATTGCCCGTGCCAAACGTGCCCGGCAGGACGGCGATCTTGCCGCCCCAGGCGTCGAGGCGGCCGTCGATGGTGATCTGGTCATTGCCCGTCAGGCTGATCTGGCGGCCCGGATCGACCTTGATGGCGGCGCCTTCCTGCACCGCCAGGGCGCCCTTCACGTAGGAGCTGCCGGCCGTCAGCGACAGGTCGGCGCCGGTACGCTGCGTCAAGCGGGCCTTGCGCGCATCCTCCTGGTACAGCGGCGGCGTCCACAGTTCCAGCGCGGCGCCCGGGTCGGTGCCGCCTGCCACCGTGTGGCCGGTGGCGGGATTAAAGCGCAGCACGGGCATGGTGACGTCGATGTGCGCGTCCTTGACCACCACCACGCCATCGCGGCCCGTGACGGCATAGTCGGCAAAGCCGCTCTGGAACAGGCTGGCGTCCAGCGCCAGCAGCGGCTTGACGGTCACGTCGCGCCCCAGCACCGTGCCGGCCGGCAGCAGCATGCCGCGCGGCGCGCGCAGGTCGTCGGCGGCGATGCTGCCGGCCGCATACTGCGTCGTCACCGGCGGGATCGGCAAGCCGTTCGGAAAGACCGCCGCCGAGACCACGAAACCGGCAGGCAGGTTGTTGACGGCTGTCAGCACGCTGCCGGCGCGAACGATGGAACCCTGGTAAACAGACGTGCCGCCGGCGGTGACGACATAGGCGCCTGGCGGCACCAGCAGGTCGGCTCCCAGCACCAGCGGTTTCTGCGCCGACACGTCCGCCGTCACGGGTTTGCTCAAAACCTGGCCCGGCTTGATCAGGCTGGTGCTGAGCGCAAAATCGAAGGGGATCTTCTCGCCCTGGGCGATCAGGAATTCATCGGCCAGGCGCAGGCCTGGCGCAGCGCCGGTCCCCGCCGCCAGCACGTCGTCGCCCTGCAGCTTGCCGCCGATGCTGACGGCCGCGCCGCTGTCGATCACCAGGCGCCCGCCGCCCTTCACGCCATGGCCGCGCAACTCGCCGTCGAGCTTGAGCATGGCGCCCGTCGGCGCTTTCTCGGTCGGCAGGTCGACGGCCAGGGTGATGTCGCCGCCCCGCCCGCCCTGCAGGCTGCCATTGCCCATCAGGGCGGCGCCGGACGAGACGTCGATGACGCTGCCGCCCGTCAGGTCGATGCCGCCGGAGCTCTTCAGGGTAACCTTGCCGCCATTCACATACGGCAAACCGGCGACGGCGCCCGGATCGAGTTCCAGGTTGCTCCACAGGCCGCGCGCATCGAGGCGCACGCCGGGCGCCACGCGCACGCCGGCCGTTCCCGTGGGACGGTTGTCCGGCACCAGCTTGCCTTCAGCCCATACGTCGCCCGCCCCCGCCAGGTAGCGCGAAACGATGTTGCCGGCGGCGATGCTGCCGCCGCGCGCGCTGACATTCGCCTTGATGGCCACGTCGGTGGCGTGCAGGGCGACATCGCCGCCATCGGCCACGCGCACGTCGGCATTGACGTCGAGCTTGTCGTAGGCGTAGATATTCAGGGCACCCAATTCCAGCCCGTTGAGCCAGTCCGCATCGAGTTGCAAGGTCTTGCTGCGCGCGGCCGGCAAGGCTTCGCTCAGCAGCTGGCCATCGGCGATGCCCGCCACCTTGCCGATCTCGACCTTTTCCAGCACGGCTTGCGGGCTGTCGCGCAGCTGGCCCGCCTTCGGATCGAAGACGGGCGTCATTTTGCCGATGATTAATTGACCGGCACGCGCCGCCGCCGTCTGCGCCTGCTTGTAGCTGTCCATGCCGTCATCGCGCTTGCGCTGCTGGCGCTCGCCCTGGAAGACGGAGGTGTCGATATCGCCTTCGAGCACGGCGGCGCCCGTGGACACGATCAGGCGGCCCGCGTCGCGGCCCACCGTATAGCCGTTTTCCAGACGTTCGCGCGGGCCGATCAGGGCATTCGCGTACGTCTCCGTCGTGTTCGCGCCCCAGCGCGCATGCGTGCTTTCATAGCCGCGGTACAGGCCCGTGTACAGGTTGTCGCCGGGCGCCGTGCTCAGCTTGTACATCGCGCCATCGGCGCCCTTCAGCCACGTCTGCTTGACCATGCCCGTCTGCACGTCGAGCGAGCCGCCGGCGATGTTGATGCGCGAACCGGCCTGCGTCACCACTTCGCCGCCGCCAAAGCCGACGGTGCCGCCTTGGGCCGCCCATTCGCCGATGCCGTGGCCGCTGGTGTTCAGGTAGCCGCTCACTTCCAGCAAGCCGCCGGCCGTGTACCAGCGGTCCGTGGCGTAGCCATTCGTGCCGGCCGGCACCAGCACCAGGTCGCGGCGGTCAACCCACACGTCGCTGTTGTTCAGGTATTTCGCGTCGCGGCTGCCCGGTGCGTCACGCTGTTCGTTGCCTTGCACGTTGATCAGCACATTGTTGCTGCTCATGTCGACCTTCACGCCGACGGCGCCCGAGACGTCGATGGCGGCGTCGCGCGCCACGTGGCTGCGGCGGGCCGCGTCGACCAGCACCTGGCCGCCTGTGGCCAGGGTCAGCGAGTCGCCTTCGAACTCGACATTGCCAGCGGAGACGATGCGCACCAGCGACTGGTCGCGCCGGTCCTGCGGCGTGTCCGTGCCCTTGCCCGTGTCCTTCAGCAAGGTATCGCGCTGCACGTCGAGCGCCGTGGCGCCGTTGTCGTCGATGACAATGGCGCTGACGCTGCCGCGCGCCAGGGTGATGCCGGCATTCTCGCCCGCCGCCGCCAGGTGGATGCTGCCGCGTCCGTTGACGCTGGTGCTCGACAGCAGCACGCCATCCTGGCGCAGCGTGTTGCCGCTCAGCGTGATGTCGCCGCCGGCCGCCTGGATCAGCCCGTTGTTGACGACGCTGCCCGCCTTGCTGTCCGCCACGCGCAGCATCTCGACTTCATTGCCGCGCGTGCTCGAGTACTGGTTCTTGTCCGTGCCCTGGCCCGGGCGCACGATGATGGCGTCGCCGGCGGCCAGGGTGGTCTGGCCATTCGGCGTGGTGATGGCACCCGCGTTGTCGACGCTGCGGCCGGCCAGCAGCACGTAGCCGCCGCCTTCCGTCACCGTCTGCGGCTTGCGCGTGTCGATGCGCGCGCCGGCGGCGACGACGACGTCCGCCTCGGCCTTGCCATGCGTGGAGGTATTCTGGCCCAGCAGCAAGTCATTCGCGAAGGTCGGCACGGCGCCCGTGCCCTGCGCCTTGCCGTACAGGCCGCTCTTGAACTGGCTGTCGCTCATGCCCATGGCGGCCGCCGCCAGGTTGCGCGTATCGACCTGGCTGCTGCCCGTAAACACGATGCCGTTGCGGTTGACGATCATCACCGTGCCGTCGGCCTTGATCTGGCCCTGGATCTGGCTGGGGCGCGCCAGCGGATCATTGACGCGGTTTAATACGGACCAGTTCGATTTCTGGTCGAATTGCAAGCTGGTGTTCTTGCCGACGTTAAAACTTTCCCAGTTCAGTATCGCCTTGTCGTCCGTCTGCACGACCTTCACGACGGTCTTGCCGTCGGCCTGGGTCTGCACGGGGCCCTGGGCATTGAGCCAGCCGGCCGTCAGGCTGTTCGTGTCGACCTGCAAGCCGCCCTTGACCAGGCCATCGGGCGCGCCGCCCGCCGCCAGCGCCGCCTGGCGCGCGGCCGCCTGCACCGCCTGCTCGGCGGCGATGCCGCGCGCGGCCAGCAACAGGTTATTCAGCGATTGCTGCAGCTTGCCTTCGGCCTTTTGCTGCTGCAGCAGGGAATTGTTCAGCGAGGTAGCCGGCTGGCCATTCGGCAAGCGCCCCGTGGTGGCGGCCGTGCCCTGCTGCGCGCCCTTGCCCGCGAACCAGGCGCCGCTGAACGGCTGCTGCGCCTGCGCGCCGCCCGCCTGCAGCAGCATGGCGATGGCCAGCGCCAGCGGTTTCAGACGCACCGGGAGACCGGGCCGGTTGCCCGCCATGGCGGAGGAGGATGCGTGTTTCGTGACCGACTTGCTTCGCTGCATGGCGACATTCCCTTTTCATGTTCCGTTGCTGACCGATATCGCGAGGCGGCGCGCACCACGCACGGGGCGGGCGGCAGGCACTGATTCGCGGCTTCCAGCAGCATTGACAGGGAACAAGGTCCGGGACTGCAAAAGGTCATCAAAATGTCATAATTGGGACGGCCCGCCAAAGCGATGCGGCCCGTACGAACATCGCTAGCCGAACAGCACGATGCCGCCCGGCAGCCGCGTCACGCGCGCGCCATACGCATCCTGGATCAGGGCGATCACGTCATCGAGGCGGTCGAGCGAAAAGCTCGCTTGCACGCGCGTCTGTTTCAAGGCGTCGCCATTGAGGATCAGCTTGCCGGGACGGTAGCGGTTCACCTCGTCCACCACCTCGGCCAGGGTGCTTTGTTTAAAAACCAGCAGCCGGTGGCGCCACGCGCTGACGTCGCTCTTGGCCACCGCGCGGGCAATGCCGAAATGCTCGGGCCGGTAGCGCAGCTGCTGGCCCGCCGCCAGCTCCGCATCGTTGCCGGCCTGCGCCACGCGCAAGCGGCCCGCCAGGCACGTCACGCACACTTCCTGGCCGAACAGGCGGATATTAAAGCGCGCGCTGCCGGCCGACACACTGCCGTCGCCCGCCTGCACGCGCACCCGCGCCGCACCGCGCAGGCCGGCCTGGAATTCCGCCTCGCCCGCCAGCAGCACCAGCGATGCGGCGCCGTCCTGCACGGACGCCGCGTCGAGGCGCGTCTGCGTATTCATCTGCACCAGCACACCGCCATCGAGCGCCACTTCGCGCTGCTCGCCCGTGCCCGTGGCGTAGTCGGCGGCAAGACCCGCGACGGCCGGCCACAGGTCCGTCGGCGGGCGCAGCGCCAGCAAGCCCAGCGAGGCCGCCACGCCGGCGCCCAGCCAGGCGCGCCGCGCCGTATTCACCGGCGCCTGTGCCCGCTTGACGGCGCGCGCGGCCGGCGCCATGGCGCCCCACACGGCGCGCGCCTCGGCAAACGCCGTCGCATGCCTGCGGCTGCGCGCGCACCAGTGGCGAAACACTTGCGCATCGCGTTCGCTGACCTGGCCCGAGGCCAGGCGCACGACCCATGCCTGCGCTTCCTTCTGGATGACACCCATGTCGTCTTCCGCTTGTTCAATCATGATGTTTAGACGTTTTTCCCGCGCCGGGACCGAAGCGCTGGATGAAATCGCGTCCCATGCGCTCGCAGCAATGTTCGAGGCCGGCGCGCAATTCCTTCTCCACCGTGCGGGCGGAAATGCCGAAGCGCTCGGCGATGTCGCGGTGCGGCAACTGATCGACGCGGGCGGCGATGACGATGGCGCGCCGGCGTTTCGGCAACTCCTGCAAGGCCCGTTCCAGTTCTTCCAGTTCGGCGCGCGCGCTGAAGGTGCGGGCCGGGTCGGCCAGCTCGTCGGCCATCTCGTACAAGTCGTCGATATCGGGAAGGCTGAGCAGGCGCGCATTGTCGCGGCGTTGATCTTCCGCAATGTTGATGGCGATGCGCATCAGATACGCGGACGGATAGCTGATCGCTTCGGGCGCGGTCATCTTTTCCACTCTTAAATATGTTTCATGCAGCGCGTCGTTGGCCAGGTCTTCCGAGCCCAGGCGGCGCTGCAGGTGGCGGCGAAACTGTCCATAGCGTTCCAGGAACAGCTTGCGCAAGGTGGCTTTCAGCAAGTCCGACATGCTCAAGTCGCTCCGGCCGGCAGGTAGGGCGCGCAATCGGCCCCTGGGTCGGGCCGCGGCGTCAGCAGGATCGTCAGCGGCTGCGGCAAGCCCGCCGGCGGCGCGCCATCCATCAGCAGGCTGCGTAGGCGCTGCAACACGGCGCGGTCGCGCTGTTCCACGCCGCTCGCTTCGAGCACGTGGACGGCGCGCACCTTGCCCCGCTCGTCGAGCCACAACTGGAAGGCCAGGCGGTAGCGGCCGAAAGCGTCCGGATGCAAACGGCACAGGGCGCGCGTGAGCGAACGCTGCAGGATGACCGCATAGCCCTGCAGCGGTGGCGCGGCAGGAGCGGCCTGGGCCGGCAAGGGCGCCGGCGCTGCCGGGGCGTCGGCCAGCGCCAGCAAGGTAAACGCATTGCTGCCGCTGAAGCGCGCGCCCAGCTGCGTGCCGGCCAGCAGGCGCTGCAGCGCTTCGGCCGGCGTGTAGTCGCCGCGCACGGGCGCTGCCACTCTGCCGGCCGCCAGCTGGCTGCTGACGAGCACGGAATACCCGGTCACTTCGCCAAACGCCACCAGGGCCGCGTCGAGCGGCTGGGCGGGCAAGTCGAAGCGCAGGGTAGAGTGCGCGCTGGCATCAGCGCCATCCGCACCGGCAGCGGGCCGCGCGAATGTCATCAATGTCATCAATGTCATCAGCAAGCAGGCGGACAGGGCATTGCCCCTTGCGGCGCGGCGGTGGCTTAGTGTCATTTTCCAGGGGAATCAACGAAAAATCCTGCTCATGAAGTGTCTTGACTGCAATGTTGTCTGCAGAATGGCAGGATGGTAGCTTCATAAAATGACAACTGCATGACATGGCGCCAGCCCGCATCCCGCTCTGTGTCATCGCCGCGACACATGACCTTGCTATGCTGGACGCTTATTTACCGCTCCGGGAGCCGCCATGGCACGCCTGTTATCACTGTTGCTGTTGATCTGCGCCGCCCTGCCCGCGCAGGCGGACGAGCACACCGTCGTCGTGACGGCCGCCGCGCCGCCAAAGGGCTGCGTGGAAGTGGAAGCGAACGGCCAGCGCGCGCCATCGATATCTTGCTTGAATGAAAAATTATTGCCGAATAGCAACACCATGAACCGGCCGCCGCCCGCCCTGTCCGGCGCCGAAGCGATCATGCAGCGTCCGTCGAACCAGCTGGGGCTGTACAACCGCGCCGCCCTCGAACACCGCATGGGCAATGCCTTTGGCAAGTCCGTCACGCCGCAGAGGCCGCCGGCTCCCGCGCCCGCCAGCCCGCTGCTGCCGGCCCGTTGAAGCGCTTGTCAACGCACAGTCCATTTGCGCTGTCAAGATTGCGCAATCGCGCCGATTGCGTATCATTCCAGGCTTGATCGCTCTGGAAACAACCATGCTGCCCACTATCGAACAACGCCTTGCCCTTGAACTTGCCGCCAAACCGGTGCAAGTTGCCGCCGCCATCGAACTGCTCGACGAAGGCGCCACCGTGCCCTTCATCGCCCGTTACCGCAAGGAAGCGACCGGTGGCCTCGACGATATCCAGCTGCGCCTGCTCGAAGAGCGCTTGCGCTACCTGCGCGAGCTGGAAGAGCGGCGCGCCGCCATCGTGGCCTCGATCACGGAACAGAACAAAATGACGCCCGAGCTGCTCGACGCCGTCATGCACGCGGAAGACAAGACGCGCCTGGAAGACCTGTATCTGCCATACAAGCAGAAGCGCCGCACGAAGGCGCAGATCGCCATCGAAGCGGGCCTGATGCCGCTGGCCGACGGCTTGCTGGAGAACCCGGAACTGACGCCGGAAATGGAAGCGGGCAAGTTCCTGCGCGACGCGTTTACGAGTGCCGACGGCAACAACCCAGGCGTAGCCGACACCAAGGCGGCCCTCGACGGCGCGCGCCAGATTTTGATGGAGCGCTTCGCCGAAGACGCGACCCTGCTGCAAACCTTGCGCGAATACGTGCAGGAACACGGCATCGTCGAGTCGAAAGTGGTGGACGGCAAGCAGGACGAAGGCGAAAAATTCGCCGATTATTTCGATTACTCGGAAACCATTTCCACCGTGCCATCGCACCGCGCGCTGGCGCTGCTGCGCGGCCGCCGCGAAGGCATCCTCGACGTCACCCTGCGCCTGGACACGGAAGCGGAAAAACCGAAATGGGATGCGCCGCACAACCCGTGCGAAGGCCGCATCGCCGCCCGCTTCGGCATCAAGCAGCAAGGCCGCCCGGCCGACAAATGGCTGGCGGACACGGCGCGCTGGACCTGGCGCGTGAAAAGCTTCATGCACCTGGAAACGGAACTGATGGGCGCGCTGCGCGAACGCTCGGAACTCGACGCGATCAACGTCTTCGCCACCAATCTGAAAGCGCTGCTGCTGGCCGCGCCGGCCGGCCAGCGCGCCACCATGGGCCTCGACCCTGGCCTGCGCACGGGCGTCAAGGTCGCCGTGGTCGATGCCACTGGCAAAGTGGTCGACACGGCCGTGATCTATCCGCACCAGCCGAAGAACGACTGGGACGGCTCCCTGCACACGCTGGGCCGTCTTGCCGCCAAGCACAATGTGTCCTTGATTTCAATCGGCAACGGCACCGCCTCGCGCGAGACCGATAAACTGGCGCAGGATTTGATCAAGCAGCACCCGGAAGCGAAGATGACGAAGATCGTCGTCTCGGAAGCGGGCGCGTCGGTGTATTCGGCGTCCGAATTCGCCTCGAAGGAATTGCCGGACATGGACGTGTCCCTGCGCGGCGCCGTCTCGATCGCGCGCCGCTTGCAAGACCCGCTGGCCGAGCTGGTCAAGATTGACCCGAAATCGATCGGCGTGGGCCAGTACCAGCATGACGTGAGTCAAAGCCAGCTGGCTCGCTCGCTCGATGCCGTGGTGGAAGATTGCGTGAATGCCGTGGGCGTGGACGTGAACACGGCGTCGGCTCCCCTGCTGGCGCGCGTGTCCGGCCTGTCGGCCAGCGTGGCGCAAAGCATCGTCACCTACCGCGACATGAAGGGCGCGTTCACCTCGCGCGCGGCCTTGAAGGCCGTGCCGCGTCTGGGCGATAAAACCTACGAGCAGGCGGCGGGCTTCCTGCGCGTGATGGGCGGCGAGAACCCGCTGGACGCCTCGGCCGTCCACCCGGAATCGTATCCGCTGGTGGAAAAGATTCTGGCCGACATCAAGAAGGATATCAAGGCCGTCATCGGCGAGACCGCCTTGCTGAAAACCCTCAGCCCGGCAAAGTACGCGGATGAAACCTTCGGCGTGCCGACCATTAGCGATATTCTGAAGGAACTGGAAAAGCCGGGCCGCGACCCGCGTCCGGAATTTACCACCGCCACCTTCAAGGAAGGCGTGGAAGAAATCCGCGACTTGCGCCCGGACATGATTCTCGAAGGCGTGGTCACCAACGTGGCCGCCTTTGGCGCCTTCGTCGATATCGGCGTGCACCAGGATGGCCTCGTGCACATCTCGGCCCTGTCGAACACGTTTGTGAAAGACCCGCACACGGTGGTGAAAGCAGGCCAGGTCGTGCGCGTGAAAGTGCTGGAAGTCGACGAGAAGCGCAAGCGCATCGCGCTGACCATGCGCCTGACAGACAGCGCGCCGCAAGCGGGCAGCAAACCCGAGCAGCGTGGCGACCGCAATGACCGCCGCAGCATGGCGCAGCACCAGTCGCAGTCGCGCAACGCACCGGAGCCGGCCGGCAGCATGGCCGCCGCCTTCGCCAAGCTGCGCGGCTAAGCCCATGGCCGCCGGGCGTGACCTCGTCATCCTGGCGGTGGACGCCGCCGGCCCGGATGCGCAATTGCTGCTCGATGCATTGTCAGAGGCATTGCTGCGCATCAATGGCGACAGCGGCCGCTCTTCCTTCGATGTCGAAGCGGCAACGCCACGCGGCGGCTTTTACCTGGCCCGCGATGCCAGCGGCGCCCTGCTCGGCTGCGCCGCCCTGCGCCCGCTGGGCGAAGCGGACAGCGCCATAGGCGAACTCAAGCGCATGTATGCGCATCCCGGCAGCACAGGCGTGGGCGCGGCCCTGCTGGCCCACGTGGAGGCGCAGGCGCGCCGGCATGGCTACCAGGCTCTGCACCTGTCCACCCGCGTGGTAAATAGCCGCGCCGTGGCGTTTTATGCCAGGCACGGCTATGTGCCGGTCCTTGCCTGGGGCAAATACGTGGGCGCGGCACAATCGACCTGCCTGGGCAAGACCTTATAAGCGTCAACGTGGCTGACTTGCCCGATTTATGACTTGAGCGCATACCCGTGCCGTCGTTTTCTTATAAAATGACGGCATCTATTTATTTACCCATCAGAGGCAGCTATGAGCGACGTACAAACCTGGATCAAAGAAACCGTGACGAACACGCCAGTCGTGCTGTTCATGAAGGGCACGGCCCAGTTCCCGCAGTGCGGCTTTTCCGGCCGCGCCATCCAGATCCTGAAAGCGTGCGGCGTGGAAAACATCGCTACAGTCAACGTGCTGGATGACCCGGAAGTTCGCCAGGGCATCAAAGATTACTCGAACTGGCCGACCATTCCGCAGCTGTATGTCAAAGGCGAGTTCATCGGTGGTTCCGATATCATGAATGAAATGTTTGAATCGGGCGAATTGAAGTCCCTGCTGGATGCCTAATCAGCAGCAGCGGCCGCGCCGTGTCGTCGTGGCCATCACGGGCGCCACCGGCGCCGTGTATGGCTTGCGGCTGCTGCAATTGCTCGGCGCCATCCCCGGCGTCGAAACGCATCTGGTCCTGTCCGATGCCGCTGTTTTGACCCTGCACCAGGAAACGGGCGTGGGGCGCAAGGAAATCGAAGCGCAGGCGCACGTCGTGCACAAGCTGCGCGACATCGGCGCGTCGATCGCCAGCGGCTCGTTTCAATCCGATGGCATGGTCGTCGCGCCGTGCTCGATGAAGACCCTGGCGGCCGTGGCGCACGGCTTGTCGGATAATCTGATCACGCGGGCCGCCGATGTGGTGCTCAAGGAGCGCCGCCGTCTGATCCTGATGGTGCGCGAAACGCCGTTCAACCTGGCGCACCTGCGCAATATGACGGCCGTGACCGAAATGGGCGGCATCATCTTCCCGCCCTTACCGAGCTTTTATCACCACCCGCACAGCATCGCGGAGATGGTCGACCATACGGTGGCGAGGGTCATCGACCTGCTCGGCATCGAGCACGCCCTGGCACCGCGGTGGAATGGCCTTAAAGCGTCAGAAACCTGACATCACCAACGCAATCAACTTATAGGCGGGGAAACCCCTGCCAAGTCACGATGCCTGACAAAAGCGTAGCGAGCGGCAGTGAGGCTCGGCGCCCCCTTGTGGCCAAAAAGCGCAACCGTACTTTAGTACGGGGGCGCCGAGCCGGTGAGCATCGCAGACTACCTATGCCGACGCGCAGCAGCTTTGGTCAGGCATCCTTCATCGCTTGTCGAACTGATGAGCACTGGCCTGCTTCAAATCCCTGGCTTCTTCAACCATCCTGCGGTGGGCGATCCGTTTGCGCATCACTTCCGCATGTTGCGCGGCAGTCATGGGGGGCACGGTCATCAAGTCCTTCAGCTGCGCGGTATTGCTGTAGTTACTTTTCATAAGACGGCTCAAATGCTCGGCTCCGTAGTGGATGAACTGGCTGCTTCTGATGTGATTATGCGCTGGTATTGGCCGCTGCGCCGCTGCGTACGGGATTATTGTCAAATAATTCCGCTGCAGCGCAACATGCGAGGTCTTATTGTGCGGCAAAATCATGTCTCCAGTATGACCTTGCGCAAATAAAAGGACAGGGGGAGCGCCGCCAGCGTAAAGCGGACGGCGCCGGCCGGGGAGGGCCTGGATGCTTACTTTTGGTAGTTGACTCTCACCAGCATGCGAATAAATTCTCGCGCGATTTGACGATGATGTTCATCTAATCTTTGCAAATCGGCAATTAATTTCACATCGGCGGACTCAAAGCGCGATAAAGCGCTGCCCGCTTCGCCATTCGGCGTGGCGCTTTCCGGGCCGCCAAAACGCAACCATTCCGCGGGAACGCCCAACCATTGGGCAATCATACGCAATTTTTCTTGCGTGGGAATTGCTTCACCTACTAACCATTTCCTAGCTGCATGCACAGTAATCGGGCGTCCATCGAAACGGATGTTGAATTCCCGGGCCAGTCTGGTCGGGCTGTCTGGAGAGTAATGGGCGTTTTTGAGAGCCAACTGAAGTCGCTGGCTGAAGCTTTCGCGTTCGTTAGAAGAATTCATAGGTGTACTATTTCATGTTGTAACATGAAAGTCAGTTTCTTGAATGACCATACAGATTGTTACATTTGAAAAGAGTATCAATTAACAATTAACACTCCGGCCGGGCTTTTCAGGTCAAAAAGTGGGCCGAATTTTCTCTTGCGATTCTGCGTGGCTTCGGGTCAAATTCGCGGCTAGCCTTGATTTTCGCACTGCAGCACGATTCAAAGCCTCGGTTTGGCATTACAACGTACGGTATCGGATAATGCCCTCCTCTGCCGATACACGCAATGCCCATGTCATACAATTTCTTGTAGACAAAGTTTTCAGAAGGGCCATTTTGTTTCCAATATGGAAACGACATGAACAACGTGTTCATAGTGAAACGTTGTTTTTTGATCGTGCCTATTGGAAAGAATCTGCACCTAAAAAATTTTACTGCCATCGCAGCGAAAAGAATGTCGCCGTTATGCCAGGAAAGCTCTTTTTGGTGTCATCTTGGCCACCAACTCTCGATCTTAAGCGCGTTTGTGCAAGAAGAATCAATTTATTTTCAGTAATTGTTATCTGATTCGCCAAACTCTCCTGCCCACGCCGCCTTTTTTCTTTGTTGCAGCACGGGCAGGGCACGCTACAATAGTATTGACGTTGACGTAAACGGCACTTTGCCACCACCTGCCTCGCCGCACCCCATCTGACGACCGACCACCCATGCAACCGACACCGCCCGCACCCACGACGACCTATACCATTACCGAACTGGCGCGGGAATTCGACATCACGGCGCGCGCCATCCGCTTCTATGAAGACCAGGGCTTGCTCAGTCCGAAACGCGAAGGCGCAGGCGGCCGCAGCCGCGTCTACACGCCGCGCGACCGCACCCGCCTGAAGCTGACCCTGCGCGGCAAGCGCCTGGGCCTGGCCTTGTCGGAAATCAAGAGCCTGGTCGACATGTACGAGTCGCCGAAGGACACGCGCGCGCAGATGGACCGCTTCCTGGGCGTGCTGGCGCAGCACCGGCAGACCCTGGAGCAGCAGCGCATCGATATCGAAATGGCGCTGGCGGAAATCAGCGCGCATGAAGACGCGTGCGCGCGCATGCTGGCGGACTTGAACCTTGATAAGGCGCAAACAAGCTAGCAAGGCAAGCGGCGCACACCTGCCGCGCGCGCCACTTTACGTTTACGTAAACGTCACAACTGAGTATCATAGCTTCACTGACCCGGCACCCATGACCGCCACACTTATAACGACGACGAGGACGACATGCTCCATCTCCCAGGCTTGACCTTTGACCACGGCGACGACATCGCCTCCCTGCGCGAAGCGATCCAACAATTTGCCGCCGCGGAAATCGCGCCGCGCGCGGCCGAGATCGACCGCACCGACCAGTTCCCCATGGACCTGTGGCGCAAGATGGGCGACATGGGCTTGCTCGGCATCACCGTCAGCGAAGAATACGGCGGCGCCGGCATGGGCTACCTGGCGCACATCATCGCCATGGAAGAGATCTCGCGCGCCTCGGCTTCCGTCGGCCTGTCCTACGGCGCCCACTCGAACCTGTGCGTGAACCAGATCAAGCGCAACGGCACGGCCGAGCAAAAAGCCAAGTACCTGCCGAAACTGATCACGGGCGAACACATCGGCGCCCTGGCCATGTCGGAACCGAACGCGGGCTCGGACGTCGTCAGCATGAAGCTGCGCGCCGACTTCAAGGGCGACCGCTGGGTCTTGAACGGCACCAAGATGTGGATCACCAACGGCCCCGATGCGGACGTGCTGGTGGTGTACGCAAAGAACGACCTGGAAGCGGGTCCGCGCGGCATGACGGCTTTCCTGATCGAAAAGAATTTCAAGGGCTTTTCCATCGCGCAAAAGCTCGACAAGCTGGGCATGCGCGGCTCGCACACGGGCGAACTGGTATTCCAGGATTGCGAAGTACCGGCCGAAAACGTGCTCGGCGGCCTGGGCAAGGGCGTCAACGTGCTGATGTCGGGCCTCGATTTCGAGCGCACCGTGCTATCCGGCGGCCCGCTGGGCATCATGCAGGCCTGCATGGACCTGGTCGTGCCCTATGTGCATGACCGCAAGCAATTCGGCCAGCCCATCGGTGAATTCCAGTTGATGCAAGGTAAGCTGGCCGATATGTATTCGACCATGATGGCGTGCAAGGCCTATGTGTACGCCGTGGGCCAGGCTTGCGACCGCGCCACCACGCCGGAAGCCGTGCGCCAGTTGCGCAAGGATGCGGCCGGTGCCATTCTGTATAGTGCGGAAAAGGCGACCTGGATGGCGGGCGAAGCGATCCAGGCGCTGGGCGGCAACGGCTACATCAACGAGTATCCGGCCGGCCGCCTGTGGCGCGATGCCAAGCTGTACGAAATCGGCGCCGGGACCAGCGAAATCCGCCGCATGCTGATAGGCCGCGAACTGTTTGCGGAAACCAAGTAAGCACGGGCGCGCGGCGATCGACTGGGTGAGGAGCCATTCATGCGAGCACAGATATGACGCACATTGCCTTCCCCAAATTGCTCTCTTCCCAGATTGCATTCGATATCGCGCGCACCATCCGCGACGGCTTCGACAAGCATTACCGCCTGTTCCGCGCAACGAGCCAGCAAGCCAAGCGGTATTTCGAGCAAGGCGCCTGGAGCGCGGCACAGACGGCGGCCCGCGAACGCATCGACTTCTATGACAAGCGCGTGCAGGAATGCGTGCAGATGCTTGAAGATGAGTACGAAGAGTCGGAGTTGAGCGACGAAGTGTGGCGAGAACTCAAGCTGCACTACATCGGCATGCTGACGGAACACAAGCAGCCGGAACTGGCGGAAACCTTCTTCAATTCCGTCTGCTGCAACATCCTGCACCGCACGTATTTCAATAACGACTATATTTTCGTGCGCCCCGTCGTTTCCACGGAATACATCGAAACGCAAGACCCCGCACCCACCTACCGCGTGTATTACCCGGGCCAGGATGGCTTGCGCGACACCCTGACGCGCATGGTGAAGAACTTCCAGCTGGACTGCGCATTTGCCAACCTGGAGCGCGACGTGGCTCAGGTGGAAGCGCGGCTGCAGCAGCTGTTCGGCAGCGACCGGCTGGAGCCGAACCACCAGCTCCAGGTCCTGACCAGTTTGTTCTACCGCAACAAGGGCGCCTACCTGGTCGGCAAGGCCATCAACGGCAACCGCGAATACCCGTTCGTCGTACCCATCCTGCACAACCGCCACGGCAAGCTGGTGCTCGACACGGTGCTGTTCGAGCAGCAGCAGATCGCCGTGCTGTTTTCGTTTACGCGCGCGTATTTCCTGGTGGATATGGAAGTGCCGTCCGCCTACGTACAATTTCTCCGAAGTTTGCTCCCGCGCAAGCCTCGCAGTGAGATTTATACGATACTGGGCTTGCAAAAGCAGGGCAAGACCTTGTTTTACCGCGACTACCTGCAGCATTTAAAACACTCGTCGGACCACTTCGAGAGCGCGCCCGGCATTCGCGGCCTGGTGATGCTGGTATTTGCCCTGCCTTCGTTTCCGTATGTCTTCAAGGTGATCAAGGATTTCTTTCCTCCTCCCAAGGAAACCACGCGCGCGCAAGTCCAGCAAAAGTATTTGCTGGTGAAACACCACGACCGCGTGGGCCGCATGGCCGACACGCTCGAGTATTCCAACGTGGCTTTTCCCCGCGCCCGCTTTGCCGCGGAACTGCTGGCCGAGCTGAAGCAGTTCGCCCCTTCGCTGATCGAAGAAGAGCACGGGCAGATCATCATCCGCCACCTGTACATCGAGCGGCGCATGGTGCCGCTGAACATGTGGCTGAGCAATGCCGAGAAGGAAGGCCGCGATGACCTGGTGGAACACGCCATCATCGAGTACGGCAACGCCATCAAGGAATTGGTGGCGGCGAATATTTTCCCTGGCGACATGCTGTATAAAAACTTTGGCGTGACCCGTCATCAGCGTGTCGTATTTTACGATTACGATGAAATCGAGTACATCACCGATTGCCAGTTCCGCGTCATCCCGCAAGCCCGCACGGAGGAGGAAGAAATGTCGGCCGAACCGTGGTATCCCATCGGCAAGCACGATGTGTTTCCCGAACAATTCGGCACCTTCCTGCTGGGCAATCCCCGTATCCGCAAGCATTTCATGCAGCACCATGCCGACCTGCTGACGGCCGCCTACTGGCAGGCGCGCAAGCAGCGCATCGAAGACGGCCATATCGAGGACGTCTTCCCGTATCCGCAGCACCTGCGTTTTTGTATGCAGTCACCTTCCCACCCCTCAACCGGAGATCCAACATGAATGATCCAGTCGTAATCGTCGGTGCCGCGCGCACCCCCATGGGCGCCTTCCAGGGCGACTTTGCCAACGTCACCGCCAGCGACCTGGGCGCCGTGGCCATCCGCGCCGCCGTCGAACGGGCCGGCGTGGCGCCGGATGCCGTTGAACACGTGTTTTTCGGTAATTGCCTGATGGCTGGCCAGGGCCAGGCGCCCGCGCGCCAGGCCTTGCGCAAGGCAGGCTTGCCCGATTCCACGGGCGCCGTGACCCTGTCGAAAATGTGCGGCTCGGCCATGCAGACGACCATGTTCGCGCACGACACTTTGCTCGCCGGCAGCGCCGACGTGGTGGTGGCGGGCGGCATGGAATCGATGACCAACGCCCCCTACCTGGTGCCGAAGGCGCGCGGCGGCTACCGCATCGGCCACGGCATGATCTATGACCACATGATGATGGATGGCCTGGAAGACGCCTACAGCCGCGACGAAAAGGGCAATGCCCGCTCGATGGGCACGTTCGCCGAAGAGTGCGCCAGTCAGTACAGCTTCACGCGCGAAGCGCAGGACGCGTTTGCCATCGAATCCGTGAAACGCGCGCAGGCGGCCACCAAGGATGGCAGTTTCGAATGGGAAATCGTGCCCGTGACCGTTTCCGGCCGCGGCGGCGACACCGTCGTCAGCATCGATGAAGGCCCGCAAAAAGCCCGCCTGGAAAAAATCCCGACCTTGAAGGCGGCATTCAAGAAGGATGGCACCATCACGGCCGCTTCGTCGTCGTCGATCAACGATGGCGCGGCAGCCCTGGTGCTGATGCGCGAGTCGACGGCGAAAAAACTCGGATGCACCGTCATCGCGAAAATCCACGGCCACGCCACGCACGCGCAGGCGCCGAACGAATTCACCACGGCCCCCATCGGCGCGGTGAAAAAACTCTACGCCAAGACGGGCTGGAACAGCAGCAATGTGGACTTGTTCGAGATCAACGAAGCGTTCGCCGCCGTGCCGATGGCCGCCATGCACGACCTCGACATTCCGCACAGCAAGATCAACATCCACGGCGGCGCGTGCGCGCTGGGCCACCCGATCGGCGCCTCGGGCGCGCGCATCATCGTCACCCTGCTGGGCGCCCTGAAGAAAACCGGCGGCAAGCGCGGCGTGGCGGCCCTGTGCATCGGCGGCGGCGAAGCGACGGCGATGGCGATCGAACTGGTATAAGCTGTTCCTGAGCACGGGCGCGCACTGCGGTTCACGGTGCGCGCCTTTCATTTTATTTTCAGGGAGAAAACATATGCCTACCGCATTGATCATCGGCGCCTCGCGCGGCATCGGCCACGAAATCGTCCGTCAATACCGCCACGATGGCTGGCGAGTGATCGCCACGGCGCGCACGCCGGACGCCTGCGAGGCCCTCAAGCAACTGGGCGCGGAAGCGCACCAGCTCGACGTGACGGATGTGGAAGGCTGTGCCGGCCTGGGCTGGAAGCTCGACGATGAAAAACTCGACGTGGCCATCCTCAACGCGGGCGTGTATGGCCCCCGCCACGACGGGTTTCCTGCGCAAGCCGATTTTGACCTCGTCATGCACACGAACGTGCTGGCGGCCATGCGGCTGCTGCCGATATTGGCGCCGCTGGTGGCTAACGCCAAGGGCAAGCTGGCCGTGCTGTCCTCGCACATGGGCTCCCTGAGCGAGCGCGGCAACCCCAGCGGTTCGCTGTACCGCGCCAGCAAGGCCGCCTTGAATTCCGTGCTGATCGACACGTCCCTCGTGCATGGCCCGCAAGGCGTCAGCTGCGTCGCTTTCCACCCGGGTTGGGTACGCACGGACATGGGCGGCGCCGGCGCTGATATTTCACCGGAAGAAAGTGCTGCCGGCATCCGCGCCACCCTGACCAGCCTGCCGGCCACGGACAAGGCCGTGTTCCGCAACTACGACGGCAAACCCATCGCCTGGTAATTCCCTGAATCCACCATAAAAACAAACGAGACGACGTCCCATGATACTCAATGAAGAACAAACGATGATCCAGGAAGCGCTGCGCAGTTTTTCGCGCGAGCGCCTGGCGCCCAATGCGGCTCGCTGGGACAAGGAACATCATTTCCCGAAAGAAGAATTGCAGGAACTGGCCGCGCTGGGCGCCTTTGGCGTGGCCGTGCCGGAAGCGCTCGGTGGCGCCGGCCTCGACTACGTGTCCTTGGCCCTGGTGCTGGAAGAAATCGCCGCCGGCGATGGCGGCACGTCGACCATCATTTCCGTGAATAATTGCCCCGTGTGCAGCATCGCCATGATGTATGCCAATGATGCGCAAAAGGAACAGTGGCTGCGTCCGCTGGCGCAAGGCACGATGCTGGGGGCGTTTTGCCTGACGGAACCACACACGGGCAGCGACGCCTCCGCCCTGCGCACCACGGCCACCCGCGATGGCAATGCATATGTAATCAATGGCACGAAGCAGTTCATTACCAGCGGCAAGTATGCGGACGTGGCCATCGTCATGGCCGTCACCGACAAGGCGGCCGGCAAGCGCGGCATCAGCGCCTTCTGGGTGCCGACGAACACGCCAGGCTACATCGTGGCGGGACTGGAACAGAAGATGGGCCAGCATTCGTCGGACACGGCGCAAATCCTGTTCGAGAATTGCCGCATCCCCGCGGAAAATCTGATAGGCGAAGAGGGCCAAGGCTACAAGATCGCCCTGTCCGGCCTGGAAGGCGGACGCATCGGCATCGCCTCGCAAGCCGTGGGCATGGCGCGCGCCGCGTATGAAGCGGCCTTGCAGTACGCACGCGAGCGGGAAAGTTTCGGCAAACCCATCTATGAACACCAGGCCGTGCAATTCCGCCTGGCCGACATGGCCACGCAGATCGAAGCGGCGCGCCAGCTGATCCGCCACGCGGCGGCCATGAAGGATGCGGGCCTGCCCTGCCTGAAGGAAGCGGCCATGGCCAAGCTGTTTGCGTCGGAGATGGCGGAAAAAGTGTGCTCGGACGCCATCCAGGTGCACGGCGGCTACGGTTATGTGTCCGATTTCCCCGTCGAGCGCATCTACCGCGACGTGCGCGTATGCCAGATTTACGAGGGCACCAGCGATATCCAGAAAATCCTGATTGCGCGGGCGTTGTAAACCCCAGGCAAAAGCTGGGGTCAGACCCCCATATGCGTTGGCGCGGAGCTTTGCGTTAGCGTTGTTGTGGGTCTGACCCCATACGCCAACGATGGACGAAAAAAAGCCCGCTAAAACGCGGGCTTGTTCCAATGTATTACCAATGCTTTAATCGTGTCATGGACGCCAGTGCTATCTGCAAAGTGCCTCCTGATTTTCGGACTCCCATGCTATCTGCATGGTGACTCCAAGGTGTAAATCGACCATCGTATCCGGAATTACAAAATCCATTTCTTCGCACTGTCACGCCATCGACATTACACCTGTCGGTCGCCGCGCTGAAACTGGATGGCGAGATAATTTGTTGCCAAATCTCAATCACTGAACGGAGTATAGCACAGCTTTTTGTGCAATGCAACAATGAATTGAAGCCATACGTTAAATCAAGTCCTTAGCGCCAGCGGCTTGTCTTCTTCGCCGCCACGGGCCACTCTTTCGTACTCGGAAATCACTTGCGCGCCCAGCAGCAGCAGGGTGGCGCCGATTTCCAGACTGAACATGACGACGATGGCCGTCGTCATCGAGCCATACACGACATTGACCTGCGACAAGGTGGAAAAATACCAGACCAGCACATGGCGGGCGATTTCCCACAGCAGGGCCGCCGTCACGCCGCCGATCAACGCATGCGTGATCGACAATCTTCCCACCGGCATGACCAGGTAAATAGAACTGAGCACGAGGATTTCGCCGCCCAGCCCCAGCAGATACAGCAGCACGCCGGATACCCCTTCCAGGCCCCAGTCGTGGCGCAGGAAGCGCACGCTTTCCTCGCCCATCACCTGCAGGCTGCCCGCCACCAGCGTGATGAGCAAGATGCCCACGCCCAGGCACAGGATGTAGCAGTACGGCAGCACGGCGGAAATGAGGAAATGGCGGCGGCGGATGGCGACGCGGTGAACAAAGATCACGCTCATGGCGTTTTCCAGCACGGTAAACGCCAGCGAGCTGAAAAAGAGCATGGTCAGCAGCAGCAGCCAGCCGATCACGCCCCGGTTGTCGAGAAAATGCGCGATCTCGCCCACGATGGCCTTCGATTGGCCTGGCACCAGCCATTCCAGGTAATGGCCGATTGTCTGCAGCAATTCATCCTGCGCGATCACGTGCGACAGTGCCACCACCACCAGCATCAGCAAGGGCACGATGGACAGCAGCGAGTAATACGCGACGGCGCCCGCCAGCAGCAAGCCCTGGTTGGCGCGGAAACCCTTGAGCACCTGCAGCGCGAAGGCCAGCGGGTGGCTGAGGATGTAGGTACTGGCGTGGCGGTTGATCATGTCGGATGCGGTGAGGAAGGCGGCGCGGCCTCGTGCCACGCCTTATCACACTAGCATACTGACAATCGCCCCGCTGCACCGTACGCTAGCAGACGGCCGGCTCCAGCAGGGTCAAGGTTTGCCGGTCCGCATCCAGGGTGGCCAATATGCCCATCGGTAGCGTGAACTGGTGGCGGATGTGGCCAAACGAGTAGCCGCTGACGGCCGGCACGCTCAAGGGAAGCAAATGCTGGTCCAGGGTGGCATCGAGGCTCAGCGCCGTATCGCCCTCGGCCGCCTCACAATGTTCGAAAATGCCCAGCATCAAGGCCGCCGCGTGCTTGAAACCGACGGACAGGTCAAGCTGGCATAGCATGCGGTCGATACGGTACGGCACTTCATTAATTTCTTCGAGGAAAAGGATGTGCTCGCGGAAATCGGCCGCATACGGCGTGCCGGCCAGCGCGCTGACCATGCACAGGTTGCCGCCCGTCAAGCGTCCCGTCGCCTGGCCGCCGTGCACGGTGCGGATGGCGAAGTTCGGCTGCGTCTGCGCGCGGCGGTGGTTGTCCAGCGCCATCGGTATCGTATAGCTGTCTTGCGGCGTCATCAGCACATTGCGCAGCTGCGTCACCGTGTAGTCGGAAAACGTGGACGAGGCCACGGGTCCGTGGAAAGTCACCAGGCCCGTCTGGCTAGCGATGGCCAGATGCAGGGCCGTGATGTCGGAGTAGCCGATCAGCACTTTCGGATTGCGCTGGATCAAGGCGTAATCGAGCAGCGCCAGCAGCGAAATGCAGCCGGAACCGCCACGGATGGCCCACACCGCCTTGACCTCGGGATCGGCGAACGCCGCGTGCAGATCGTCGAGGCGCTGCTGCACCGTGCCCGCATAGTTGCCGTGCACGGCGCGGATGTTAGCGCCCAGACTGGCGCGCAGTCCCAGCGATTCGATGTTGCGCTGGGCCTTGGCGATGGCGTCCTCATCCGTAAAACCGCCCGGTGCGATGATGGCCACCAGGTCGCCGTCGCGCAGGCGCGCCGGCTTGATCAATGCGTGGTGCTGTTGCATGCGTTTGCCCTTCCCTTGCGCGGCCGCCGCCCATGCCGGTGTACCTGCCGCCCCGAGAGTGGCGGCCAGCAAGCCGCCGAAGCGGCGCCGGCTGAGATTGGTCTGACTGGACATGCGGCCCTTTCCTGGAATAAAAACGGCGACGCCAGGCGCCGCCGCACGAGGTTAGCATGCCGACGGGATCGCCGCCGGCATGACCGCCTTACATGAACTTGTACTTCAGCTGGAACGACAGCGAACGGCCGCGCGGGTCGGCCACGCGCGGGTCCCAGCCGGCGCCCACCACTTCATCCACGTTGTGCGCGGTGAATGGGGGATCGCGGTCGAACAAGTTCTGGATACCCACGGTGATGGTGGTATTTTTAAAGCCCGTGTACGTGCCCGACAGGTTATACGTGGTGTAGCTGGACACGTCCGGCTTGAAGCCCGGCGGCGGCGTACCCTTGCCGCCGTTCGGCAACTGGTCCTTGTAGCCCGACGAGAAACTCTGCACCAGCAAGCCGCTCCAGTCGCCGCGCGACACGCCGAAACTGGCATTGTGTTTCCAGCGCAGGTACAGATCGCGCGTATAAAACTTGCCGACCAGTTCCTGGTATTCCTGGCCTTGATACTCCGCAAACTTGAAGCTGTCCATATACGTGCCATCCAGGGTCGCCGTCCATTTCGCGTCCCGGATCTTGCCTTCGCCGCGCAAGCCCACGTCGAGGCCGCGCACGCGGCTGCCTGCCGCATTGATCCAGCCCGCCTGCACGTACTCGATGGTGCCGTCCGGATTGCGGTGGATGTACTGGTTCAGCGCCTGGTAGTTGGTCAGCACGATTTGCGGCGTGCGGTTCAGGATGCGATCCTTAGTATTGATGGCCCAGTAGTCGAACGAGGCCGAATATCCCTTGAATGGCTCGATGACAAAACCGACGCTGCCCTGCTTCGACGTTTCCGGTTTCAGATTCGTGTTGCCGCCCGTCTTGTAGTCGAGACGGTCGATGGCGCAATACTCGGGCACGCCCGGATGCTTGGCGCAGCCTTCCTGGTCGACCACGCCGTTCGGCAATTCCTGGCTCAGCGAACCGGAATACAGCTGCTGGAAGCTTGGTGCGAGGAAACCCTTGCTGGCCGAACCGCGGAACAGCAGGAAGTCGGCCGGCTGGTAGCGGAAGGCCACTTTCGGATTCGTCGTCGCGCCCACCAGGCTGTAATCGTCGCGACGGATGGCCAGTTGCATTTCCAGGTCTTTCATGACCGGCACCAGCAGCTCGGCATACACGGCCTTGACGGTACGGCTGGCATCTTTGAGTGCGGCATTGCCTGGCGACAGCAAAATCTGCGTGGCGTCAACGTCTTGCGCGAAACTGTAACCTTCGCGGCGCAAGTCGAAGCCGGCCGCCATGGCCAGCGCACCGGCCGGCAGCTGGAACAGTTCGCCCGAAACGGAACCGTCGATCTGCGTCAGGGTCGTCTTGCCATGCTGGAAGTCGCCACGGAACTTGGTCGATTCGATCAATTGCTTGGCCGCTTCCGTCTGGCTCTGGCCGGCGCCCACCCACGGATTGATGATGCCCGTGGCCAGGGCTGCGTACAGCTTGTCCGTGTAGGAATAGCCATCCGTCAGCTTGGTCTTGGTGCTGCTTTCGGCGCGCGAAATGCCGGCCTTGTAATCCCACTTGCCGAAGTTGCCTTCAAAGCCCACCAGCACGCGCGCATTGTCGGTGGTGTTTTCCTGCGTACGGTTGCCCACGTCATTGGCGCGCCATTTGTAGGAAATCGGCTTGCTCTTGTCGAACGACGGGATGTAGGCCGACAGATCCTGGTAGTACGCGCCGCCGACCGGATACAGATTCTTGTTAGCGACGGTCGCCTGCACCTGCATCGGCGTCAGGATGGCCGTGGCCTTGGTGCGCGAACCGAGCACTTCGACAAACATGCGGTGGTCGGGCGCCAGCTGGAAGGTGCCGCGCGACAACAGATTGGCCCGCTCGACGGGGAATTGCAGCACATAGTCGGCGCCATAGTCGTAGGCGCACGAATACCTGGTGCGCAGCGGCGAGGTCACGTCTTTCCACAGCTCCGTCTGGTACTGCGACATGCCGGCGATGGTGTCGCACTTGCCCTGGAAGCTCAGGGGATTGGCTTGCAGGTATTTATTCGCATCGCCCGGCAGCTGAAACGACGTGCCCAATGCCGTGCCGGTCCCTGCCATCTGGTTGGCAAACGGCGTGCCCGTGGTATCGGGCGACAGGCCGCGGCCCGGCTGAAAGCCGTTGACGAAGGAACGGTCGCTGCCGTTCAGGCGCTCGGCCTTGTCGACGGTCAGGCTGGCCATGATGTTGTAGCGGTCCGACTCCAGCGAGCCCGTGCCGGCCAGCAGGGAAGCGCGGCGCGTGGCGCCGCCGCCGGCCTGCGTGTCGTTGGTGGAAACGGACGCTTCCACGCCGTTGTAATTGGTCTTCAGAATAAAATTGATCACGCCGCCGATGGCGTCCGTGCCGTAGATGGCCGAGGCGCCATCCTTGAGAATTTCCACGCGAGAAATCGCGCCCAGCGGGATCGAGTTCAAGTCGACCGACTTGCCGCTGGCGCCGTGCGTGGCGATGCGGCGGCCGTTCAACAGCACCAGGGTGCTCGACGGTCCCAGGCCGCGCAGCGAGGCGAACGAGGCCCCGCCGCTGACCCTGTCCGCATCGGCGCCAAACACGTTATTGCCCGACGTCATGTTATCGGCGCCCGTGCCGTTGGCCGACAGGGTGCGCACCAGTTGCTCGGTCGTCGTGATGCCCTGTTTTTCGATCTGGTCAAAGCTGATGACTTGCACCGGCAGCGCGCCTTCCTTGGCCACGCGCTTGATGCTGCTGCCCGTCACTTCGACCCGTTGCATCGCTGGCGCCGCCGCCTCCTGTGCCATCACCGGCCCCACCACCCCCATCAATGCCACCAACTGCGCTAGTTTCTTCAATTTCACTGGTCTCTCCTTGTTGGGCAATCGAAACTTGAGTTCTCAAGTCCAGGCTGTTTTGTAAGGTCGCGGCGTCTGTCTCGCGGTACATTTTTTTATGACGCCAGCGCTTTACTTTATTTGTTTTCATTTTCAGAGTAGCGCGATGCGTCCGGGCCCAGCCAATGAAAAATGCTTTCCTAACCATAACTTTTTGGAATGAATGCCCTTTTCAGCGACGTGGTCACTTGCCTGCGGGGCTACCCTTGGTTTTGTCCACGTCCAGATAGCGCCAGGACGTGAATTCCACGGGGTGGCGCCTGTAGTTTTTTAGCCACGGTTGCTGCAGGTCGGCAGAGATGGGATGCGTCAGCAGCACCCACGGCGTGTAAGCGTGGATCAGCTGAAACAGGTCGAAGTACAGACTGCGTCGGCGCGGCGTATCGGATAGCAGGCGCGCCTCCTCATAACGTTTATTGTAATCGGGCAAATTGAAGCGGGCATAGTTGGCGCGGCCAACGTTGCCGCCATACAACAATTGCATAAAGTTATCGCCATCGGGGAAGTCGGCGATCCAATTGGTCTCGAACATCTGCACCTTGCCCAGGCGCGACGCCTTGATGATTTCCGTCTTCTTGTCGCTTTTAAACTCCACGCGCAGGCCGATGGCGTTCAGGTTGCGCCGCCACAATTCATCGCGCAGCCGGCCCACCGTGCTCGGCTCCGTGTGCATGGTGAGGATCAAGGGCGTGCCGTCGGGCTGTGTGCGGAAGCCGTCGGGGCCCGCCTTGTAGCTGAAGCGGTCCAGCAGGGCGCGCGCCAGCGCCGGATCGTAACCGACGGGGCTGCGGTAGCTCTTGTCGTAACCGAGCACGTTGGGCGGCAGCGGCGACTGCGCCGGCAAGGCCAGGCCTTTCTTTAATAACGCGATGTCTTCGCGGCTGTTGTAGCTGAGGGCGATGGCGCGCCGCAGGGCCAGCTTGTCCTTGCTCATGCCGCCCAGCACGGGGTCGTCCATATTCATCCACATGTAATACGTCTGCAGCACGGGAAAGCGCGTCAGCTGCAAGCCCTTGGCGGCCAGCGCCGGTTTCAGGCCACCGTTTTCCAGCACCATGTCCGTCATCGATTCCGGCACTTGCTCCAGGTAATCGAATTCGCCTTTCAGGAATCCCAGCATGCGCGATTGATATTCCTCAACGATGCGCACCTCGATGCGCTCGACCAGGGGCAAACGTTTACCCTCCAGCGCGGCGGCGATGGCGCGCGCATCGGCCGGCAAGGCGGCCAGCGCCTTGGCTTCCGTATGGAACACGGTAGGACGGAAAGTCGGGTTGGCTTGCAGTACGATCTTGTCGCTGCGTTTCCATTCCTTCACCAGGAATGGCCCCGTGCCCACGGGATGGTTGCCGATCTGCCCTGCCGCCGGGTACGCTTCGGCCACTTCGCGCGCCACCACGGCGGTCGCCGGCATGGCCAGGTAGAACAGGAAGTTCGGGTCGATGGCGTTGAGGCGAATGCGCAAGGTGTATTTGTCCAGCGCCTGCAAGCCGGCGATCGGCGTGTCGTAGCTGAATTTGCTTTTCAGGGCCGCGTCGCCCACCAGCTTGTCTTCCAGCAAGAACAGCCACGGCGACTTCAGGCTGGGGTCATACAGCCGCGTCAGGCTGTACACATAGTCCTGCGCCGTCACTTCGCGCGGCTGGCCCTTGAAGGCGGGATCGGGGGTGAAGAAAATGCCGGGCTGCAAATGAAAGAGATATGTGCGCCCGCCGTCTTCCACCGTCGGCAAGCCGCGCGCCGTATTGCCCTGCAGCTGCACCGGGCGCGCCAGGTAGTCGTAGCGCAGCAAGGGATCGAAGATGTTTTCCATCAAATTCAGGCTGGCCAGGTCCGAGGCCACGGCCGGGTCCAGGCCCGTCTCGCTGGTACTCAAAAACAAGTGCAGGGTCTTGTTCGCGCGGGCATCGGTGGCGGCATCGGCGGGCACGTTAAATAGCGTCAACAGGGCCAGGCCGGCGGCGCAGGCGGTTTTGCGTAAAAACATCATCAGTGATCCAGTGCAGACAAGGGTAACGAACAGCGATAAGCGACAGGCATCCCCCACACTACGCGGGCAAGCTATGGGGCGCCAATGAAAACAGGCTGCCAGCTTATAACTTTTTGGCATGCGATTGCTGCATTCTTTCATCAACTCGTATCGGGCTGCCTCTATACTTTGTTTGCAGCACCTTTTCACCTCCCCGAAAGACAGAACTGATCGCATATGGCACTTAATTACATCTGGTCCGGCTTTTTCCTCGTTGGCTTCCTGGCCGCAGTGCTGCAGTGGCTGTTTCTCGGCGATACCGATATCTTCAAGCGCATCATCGACGGCACGTTCGAAACGGCGCGCATGGGCGTGATGGACATCGCCCTGCCGCTGGCGGGCGTGATGACCTTGTGGCTGGGCATCATGAACATCGGTGAAAAGGCGGGCATCGTCGGCTGGCTGGCAAAAGTCATCGCGCCCTTCTTTTCGCGCATCTTTCCGGAAATTCCGAAAGACCATCCGGCCACGGGCCACATGGTGATGAATTTCTCGGCCAACCTGCTGGGCCTGGACAATGCGGCCACGCCCTTCGGTCTGAAAGCCATGGAAAGCCTGCAAACCTTGAACCCGAACAAGGAAGAGGCGACGAATGCGCAAATCATGTTTTTGGTGCTGCACACCTCGGGCCTGACCCTGATTCCGCTGGCCATCATGGCGCAGCGCTCGATTCTTGGCGCGGCCGACCCGTCCGACATCTTCATCCCCTGCATGATCGCCACCTATGTGGCCACCATGGTCGGCATCATCACGGTGTCCATCAAGCAACGCATCAACTTGCTCAACAGGGTCGTACTGGGCTGGATGGGCGGCATGACGAGCGCCATCGTGGCCATGATCTGGTACTTCACGCAATACCTGACGAAGCAGGAAATCGAGCTGGTCTCGAAGGTGGTCAGCAACCTGGTATTAATCAGCGTCATCGCCATCTTCATCATCGGCGCCCTGCGCAAGAAGGTGAACGTGTATGACGCCTTCATCGAGGGGGCGAAAGGCGGTATCCAGACGTCGATCACCGTGATTCCCTACCTGGTCGGCATGCTGGTGGCCATCAGCGTGATCCGCAACGCGGGTGTCTTCAATTTCCTGATGAGCGGCATGAACTGGTTTTTCGCCAACCTGGGCATCAATACGGACTTCGTGCCCGCCCTGCCGACGGCCATGATGAAGCCGCTCAGCGGCTCCGGCTCGAAAGCCATGATGATCGACGCCATGAATACCTATGGCGTCGACTCCTTTGTCGGCCGCCTGGCCTGCGTCTTCCAGGGCTCGGCCGACACCACCTTCTATATCGTGGCCTTGTACTTCGGTTCGGTGGGCATCCGCAAGACGCGCTATGCCATCACGGCCGGTCTGATCGCCGATCTGGCCGGCGTGATCACCGCCGTCTTCGTTGCCTACGTCTTTTTCCACTAAGGAGAGCCATGTTCCGTCCCATCCTCATCGCCGCCTTGCTGGCTGGCATCGGCTTGTCGAATGCACAGGCGCAATTACCCGAATCCGTCAGCCTGCTGCTGCGCAGCGCGAATATTCCCGAAGACGCCATGGGCGCCATCGTCTTGCGCGGCAACACCACCGTGCTGTCGCATGGGGCCGAGCGCAGCATGCAACCCGCATCCACCATGAAGCTGGTGACGACGGCCGTGGGCCTGGAGCAATTAGGCCCCATCTTCCGCGGCCGCACGGAGCTGCGCACCAGCGCCGACGTCATCAATGGCGTGCTGAAGGGCGACTTGATCCTGCGCGGCGGCGCCGACACGGATTTCAACGCGGACGTGCTGGAGCACATGCTGCAAACCCTGCGCAACCAGGGCATCGTGAAGATCAAGGGCGATCTGATCCTCGACCGTCAGCTGTTCCAGCCGGCCCGGCCCGACATCGGCGCGCCGCCGTTCGACGAGTCGGCCGAGTTCCGCTACAACGTCATCCCCGATGCCTTGTTATTGAACACCAATTTGCTCGATATCAATATGAACTCGACGGACCGGCAATTGAGCATCCTGATGCAGCCGGCGCTGGAGAACGTCAGCATCACGAGCGACATGAAACTGGTCAAGGGCAGTTGCGCGCGATGGGAAGACGGCTGGCGTCCGCCAGAATACCGGCGCGATGCCAACGGCAAACTGCAAGTGATACTGCACGGTACTTTCCCGCAAAATTGCAGCAAGGCCACCAGCATCAATGTGCTTGATCGCAACGATTATGCGGACCGCTTGTTCCGTGCCACCTGGAAACGCCTGGGCGGCACGATCACGGGCACGGTGCGCGAAGCGCCGTTGACGGGCTTGCCGCCGACGGCCGAACCGGTCGGCACGCGCATGCTGGCCGACCACGTGGCGCGCGCCCTGCCGGAAGTTTTGCGCGATATCAACAAGACCTCCGACAACACCCTGGCCCGCACCCTGTTCCTCAGCTTGGGCAGCTTGCAAAGCGATGGCTGGTTAGGCAGCCGCCCCGTCGCCATGGCTGCGCCGGAAGACACGGCCAGCCGGGCGCGGCAAGTGATCCAGGAATGGTTTCAGCGGCACAATATCGATACCCAGGGCATGCTGGTCGACAACGGTTCCGGCTTGTCGCGCACGGGACGCATTGCGCCAGCGCAAATGGCTGGCGTGCTGCAGGCGATGCAGCAAAGTCCATGGGCTCCCGAGTTCCAGTCCAGCCTGCCCATCGTGGCGCTGGACGGCACCATGCGCAAGCGCCTGCTGAACAGCCCGGCCGCCGCGCGGGCCCGCATCAAGACGGGAACATTAAAGAATGTGGTGGCCATCGCCGGTTACGTGCCCGATGCGAATAATCAACAGTGCGTGGTGGTCGCCATGATCAATAGCGACCTGGTTGGCAACGGCAATGGCCGCGCCGCCGTCGATGCGCTGATCGAGTGGGTGGCCAGGAGCGGCGCCGCGCCGGTGGTAGCTGGCCAATAAGGCCGGTGCAGCGGCCTAGCGTGGTGCGCTGGCAAACGCCAGGCGCAGCACATACGCGGCGACGGCGCCGATCAGCAAGACGGTCACCAGCGACGCTTCCACGCCGAAGGCGCCGCCCGTCAGCATGGCATTGCCCGCCAGTTCCCCACGCAGCAGGCCGTCCGTGGCCGCATGGCCCGATACCGTCGAGGAAAACACCTGGCTGACACAATAATTCCAGCCGACATGCGTGCCGATGCAAACCCACAGGCGGCGCGTCTGCATGTACAGGGCGGCTTGCAACACGCCATATGCAGCAATCGCGATGATGGCCAGCAGCGAAAAACCAGCATTGGGCAAATGGGCCAGGGCGAACACCAGCGATGAAATCACGATGGCGGCCTTGCTGCCCAGCGCACGTGCCGTCACGCCGAACAGGATGCCGCGAAACATCATCTCCTCGGCCATGCCGACCAGCACGAGTTCCGCCAGCGGCAGCAGCAACATGAAGCTCGGGGCGTTGACGCCGCTAAACTGATATACGCCCAGCGCTGCCAGCACGACAAAGGTGAGAAAGACCAGTCCGGCGCCGAGCAGCAATCCGCGTCCCAGTTCACGCGCCATGCCCGGCATTGCCAATTCGGCCGGCTGGCGCTTCTCGATGCACCGCACATAGAAACGGTAGCCGCACCACACCAGCAGCGCCGCCAGCAACTGCGGCCACAGGATGCGATAGGGCTTTTCCACCAGTTGGGAAGCGGTGCCCATTACCAGCGGTATCCCGGCAAAGGTAAGGACCATGCCCAGCACAATCTGCACCAGCGGATAGGCCATCAGGCGGGCCAGAGGGGATTTTTTTGTTGCCATGCTCAGGGTATTGTCCATCGTCGCTTTCCTCAGATAGTTTTCAGGGCGTTGTTTTTAGCTGCTTGCTTGTATCGCGGATGCGCTCGCCAAATGAGCGCTGTTCCAGCATCGTGATGGCTTGCGCCAGGCATGTGGATAAAGGAAATGCCAATTCCGCATCCAGGCTATCGGCAGCACACTTGGTCGCCTGCCAGCAAGTCTGCAAATGGGGC
Source organism: Janthinobacterium sp. BJB304 (assembly GCF_002735765.1). Classification (NCBI taxonomy): domain Bacteria; kingdom Pseudomonadati; phylum Pseudomonadota; class Betaproteobacteria; order Burkholderiales; family Oxalobacteraceae; genus Janthinobacterium; species Janthinobacterium sp. BJB304. Next base: position 592 of record NZ_PDZN01000023.1, on the reverse strand, counting down.
AGCAAGGCCTCGCCCTGGCTGCTCAGGCGTACCACACGCTGGCGACCATCCTCGCCACCGGCTGCCACCAGCAGCAAGCCTTCCTTTTTCATCAATGCCACCGTTTGCGTGACGGCTGGCTGCGTGATGCCCGCCAGCTCGGCCAACTGGCCGATGGTCGCGCTCTGCTGTTGCGCCAGCACCCGCATCACGGGCGTGTAGCGCGGCCGGTAATCGAGACCCGCGTCCGCGTAGGCTTGCTGGACGGCGCCGTCCAGCAGTTCGATCAGGTGGCGTAGTTGTGTTCCGAGTCCTTGTTTCATGTAGCGATAGTAACAGCATTTACATAAGCACTTATATAAATACTGAAAGCTGTTGCATTTTATGCACAAAGTAGCAGGGGGGTAGCTGAAAAGAGGAGGAGTGGCGAGGAATCGCCAGACGAAAAAAAACCCCACCGGAGTCCGGCGGGGTTTTTCTCTACTGCGAATAACAAGCCTGACGATAACCTACTTTCACACTGGTTGCAGCACTATCATCGGCGCAAAGTTGTTTCACGGTCCTGTTCGGGATGGGAAGGGGTGGGACCAACTTGCTATGGTCATCAGGCATA